>JAOAPP010000320.1 GCA_025462985.1 Bryobacterales bacterium
TCGCCCAGCCGTAATAGCCAATGCCCTTCGACCTTCATCGGCTTCGGCTGCAATCAAGGACAGCTCTTCAAGGTCCGAAACCTGAATTGTTTGACAATGTTCCAAAAGATGCACTGCCAGCCCTGATCGCCAAGGCGCCTCCTCGGAGCCGGGGAGCTTTCTCAGCAAAGCGCTGAGGGATTTACATTTCTGGACCCGCTGAGTAAGCAGTTCTGTATATGCTTCTTGAGCGATTTCTGGTTTATCTCGGACAAAACGCTGGAACCACTCGCGCTGGGTACCTGGAAAGTGCTTTCAGTTGCCGTCGAACGTGTCCAGAACGAGCGAATGTGTCAACTCCGGTTGAAAATTCCCCGTTCTGCCGGTTGAAAATTCCCCAGCCCTGGTCGAGTGGTGGTTTACAGTTCCGGCTGGTAGATGGAACATAGAATCCAGCCGGTGAAGCGGAGGCAGGCACTGCAGGAGTGCAACCTGCCGAGGAATAGCTGGCTGCAAACTCATCAAGACGATGAGACTCGGGGCGGAGCCGAAAGGGGCCTCGCCCCGAATCGTAAAGCTGAACATCGGATTGATAGATTTGCCCATGCCTCAAAAACTCACGCCGAATGGCTACGTTTGCTGCGATTGTTCGGAGCGGCAGCAATCGGTTCTGGGTGCTGCGCTTCCGGCGTAGGAAGCAGTCCGGCTTTACGTCGTTCTTTGAGCCGATAACTTTCTCCGCGGATGTTCACCGTCGTGGAGTGATGCAGCAGGCGATCGAGGATCGCGGTCGCAATGATCGGGTCGCCGAAGATCGAACCCCACTCGCCATAGCTTTTGTTCGAAGTCAGGATGATACTGCCTCTTTCATAACGGGCGCTGACCAGTTGGAAGAAAATAGTTGCACCCAACTCATCCAGCGGCAGATACCCCATCTCATCGATGATCAACACCTTCGGAGCCAGGTAGATTCGCAGCCGGCGGTCCAGGCGGCCCTCTCTATACGCGCGTCCGAGATCGGTGACCAGGTCGTGCGTCGTCATGAAATACGCAGCCTGGCCGGATTGAATAGCGGCTTCCGCCAGCGCCACTGCCAGATGAGTCTTGCCTACGCCGGGCGGCCCCAGCAAAATGACATTCGATGCTTCGTGGACGAATCGAAGCGTGCGCAGTTCGCGAATCTGCCGCTCGTCGATGGAGGGTTGAAAAGCAAAGTCGAACTGATCGAATGTTTTCACGTACGGCAGATGCGCCAGTTGCAACCGGGTCTTGAGATAGCGCTGCCGCCGTGCGTCGGCTTCCGCGCTCATCACTTCGAGCAGGAAGTCGGCGTAGGCCGGTTCCTTCTTCGAGGCGCTTTCGAGTAGAGCTTCCAGCCGGGCATCAATGGCAGTCAGGCTTAATACCGCCAGCGTGGTTCGCAGCCGTTCCAGCGTCATCGCCCACCTCCCGCCGCTAAACTCTCATAAGCATCCAGCGAACGCCGCTCCACCACGGGAGCGCTCTGTTGAATGTGGATGAGCATTTTGCCGGTTTGCTTGTTGCCGAGAGGGATGCCTTCGTGATGCTCGCTTCGAGTGACCACCTGATGGCGTCTTACCGCTGGCGCGTGTCTGGCAATGAGTTCAGCACCGCAGCGCACTTCTACATCGCGGCCTTGCTCGCGAACCCAGACCTCTTTGCCCGCATAGCGCCAGGGAACCGAATAGCGGCTACCCTGCCAGGAAACATAGGCATCTCGCGCTACCTTGCGTTGCTCGTCATCGGCGTACGGGTAAGGCAGACGGCCGTTCACCGGCTGCATACTGAACTGATCTTCGTCCCAGCGAATCAACACCTGTTCGCGAGTCGTTCCATGCACGCGTTGGTTGGCGACTTCCGATATCCAACGGCGTAACTCCGCGTTGAGATCGACCAAGTTGGACGGCTCGCGGCCCTGCAAACCGCACAGAAAGTTTCGGCGCAGATACTTCACGCCCGATTCCACTTTGCCTTTCGTCTGCGCCCGGTAAGGGCGGCACAGCCGCGGCGTGAATCCCCAATAGCGGGTGAAGTCCAGAAACACAGCGTTCCACACGATCTCGCCGCGTTCGTCCGTGCCGGTCCAAACAGTTTTCATTCGGTCGTAGAGAATCTCTTCCGGCACGCTGCCCCACTGTTGAAAAGCTGCTTCGTGCATGCGCAACAGCGTCCCCAGTTTCTGATCCGTGGCGGCTTCCGCCATCATCATGCGGCTGTAGCCCAGCGTCATCGTGAAGCCCCACAGCATGCGCTCTTCTCCCGATTCCAACAGCGACCCGAGATGTCCCCAATCCACCTGCGCCTGTTTGCCTGGTGGCGTTTCGAACCGCCGAACGGCAACCACGCGCGCCGACTCGCGCTGCGGCCGAAGCCAGTCCGTCAGGATCGTGTAGCCGCCGCTGTAATTACGTTGCCGCAGTTCGCGCAGCAGCACTTGCGCATTCCAGACACCGACCTGAAGCCGTTCCTTCAGATATGGTTTGAATGGTTCCAGTTTGCTCACCGGAGCCGACCTCGGTCCGTACACCGGCCTTCCCTCCGGCTTCAACAGATACTTCCGGATCGTCTTGCGATCGAAACCGGTCAGCTGACTGATTGCCTGAATGCTCAACCCTTCTCGTTTGAGCTCGCTGATCTCTTCCACGTCTTTCCCCCTGAACAGGTGTCCGCCCTCCTCTGGTTCCCAGAGTTGGGGTTACACCACTCGCCCAAGGGGGTGGGGAATTTTCAAACGGCACTATGGGGATTTTTTTGCACCGGCGCTGACATAACCGTCCCCCGGGTTCTATCAACTGTGCGCCCGGGTGTGCGTTGGGCAGGACGATCTTGGATGAGGCAATGCGCCGACGACGAATCCCGGCTGTAGAAGTCTTCCAGAATCCGATTAAATCAAAGTAGGGACTTGAACTAAGGAATGTACGAACCGAAAGCAGAAGCTCAGCTTGCA
>JAOAPP010000394.1 GCA_025462985.1 Bryobacterales bacterium
AACGAATCCGAGTCCTCCCAGACAAGCCAGCATCTGCCAGAGATCCATGGCAACCGCACCCTGCCTTGAAAATCCCGGCAGACCCTCCGGAACAGCCGCCGGAACATTCCATTCCTGCGTGGCGACCTCGGGCAGGACCAGAGAAAGGATGCGTTCACTTTGCCCGGTGACGACGTGCGCTACCGTCGGCGATTCCACAAAAAATTGCAATCTTTTGCCGGCTAGCAGGAACGGCATGGCACGGCCACTGTCGTCAGTGACACGCACGTTGTCCGGGTGTTCGCTGTCGTCGAGCGTGACATCGGCCAAACCTACAGGCTCGGCGATCACCTGCACCGCGCGAAAGGCCTGTGGAGCCAGCCACCGCATCAGGTTCGCGAAGAGAAGAGGACTTGTGACTTTGTAGCGCAACGGCTCTCCAATGAAGTCAAACCCGACCGCTGCAAATTTTTCGCTGCTGTCCGAAGAAGGGCGAACAACAGCAACAGGACCTTTCCTGATACTGGCAACCACGTAGTCCTTATCGAAGGTTTGAAACACCTTGGCCTTAGGAAGAAGAACGTCGCGCGCATGCAGACCTGCGCCGAGTTCGTCATCGGTGTTCCACTGCGCAATTGCCTGATCAAATACTTCGGACTCGACAGGAAGCGGCGACCCGGCAGAAGGAGCATCCACCCAAAGGCTTTGGACCTGTGGCCGAACACGCGGAGCGAAGCGGTCCAGGACGATGGCATCGGCCTCCGGATGCGCGGTGTATTGGTCGGGGAGCTCGTATTTCACGTTGAGCGACGTATCCGCATTCAGCAACGGACGCCACGCCTCTGCTCGAGAAGAGTACACAATGACCTTTGCCCGCTCGTTGGCCGGAACCATTACGGATACCTCGTCGTCGGCCGGCAGATCATCGTGAGGGTCCAGGCGAATGGCGAGGCGTCCAGCGGCACTCGCCACGAACTGATAGGAAGCGGCAACCTCTTCGTGAGGCTGCAGTGTGATGCGGCGCGCGGCAAAGGGCGTGGCGCTAAAGCGCGCCGAGAGCGTGAGCACGCGTTTCTGCTTGCCATCATTCTTCAAGGTGACCGCCGCCCGCCAGGCCTCCTCCCCTTCGGCACGGCTCACGGTGAGGCCACGGAGGCCACAGTTTTCGATACCGGCAGGAACATTCAGCACGCGCAGTCCGGGCGTCATACCTGAGAACCCTTCGACTGTCTTCTTAGGCCCGATGTAGACGACCTCCCCAACTGAACCCGCAGCCCGACTGGCAGCCTGCCGGGAGTACATCAGAGCACGCTCAACGTTCAGGGCGGAGTAGGTCGCCGTCGAGGCATTGATCTCATTTCGAAGTTGCGTGCGGTCGGTGGTGAACGGCGTGGCCGGAGAAGCCAACGCATCCACCCGCACCAGCATCACCCGCTCCCGAGAGTTGATTCTCGCCAGGTACTGCAGCGCGAGATCCTTCTCGCGGCGAAGAACGCTGGATCCGCCTACGGTCCATGAAGAAGCTGAAGACGTATCGAGCAGCAGAACGGTGTTCCTGATCTCCGAATTGCGCGAGCCCCATTGAGGCCGTGCCAGAGCGAGCAGCAGAAGCAGGACGCTCACCAGTTGCAGCAGCAGAGACCAGGGTTGGCGAACGCTCTTACGGCGCTTCTCCTGCTCGGCTCCGAGCGCGCCCGTCCAGAAGCGGAGCGTGGAAACGGTCTTTTTGCGCTTGCTTCGATCGAAGAAATAGAGCGCAGTGATCAGTCCGCTCAAAGCTCCGGCAATGGCCAGAAACTCTCCGACACTGAGATTCAGAAAGAACATGAGCGATCAGACCCCTGCCTGTGCCATGGTGAGAGGACCGAACACAGCCTCTTCCAAGGGCATCTGCGTGGAAATCCCGGCGTAGCGCCCGGCGTTACGGAGCGCCACCTTGCGAACCGCGGCGGCATGTTCGTCGAATGCATCGGTATATGCGCGGCGCGACTCGTCGTCGACAGAAATGATGGCGTGCTGGTCGGTTTCAGCATCGATGAGCTCGAGCTCTCCGTTCCCGGTAGGTTCGCGATCCTCCGCGCCCCATAGCTGGACCAGAAGAAGCTCATGCCCGAAGTCGGCGATGTACTGCAGCGGACGGAAGCAATCGCCGTCGTCCAGAAAGTCGGAAATTACGATGGCGAGTCCGCGCTGCGGATACTCGCTGAGATACTGTCGCGCGATCTCGTGGAAGTTGGTGCGTCCGCCAGGCTTCAATGACCGTAAGTAGATCTCCGCGGGCTGGAATCGATGACGTCCCCCGCCGCATTGGAAGGGCTCCAGCAGCCGATGGCTAAAGGGTTGGATCAGCATCGTGTCCAGCCGGACGAGACCGATGTAGATAAGCGCGGCAGCCAGCCGGCGCGCATATTCGAATTTTGTAAAATCTCCGGGTGCATGTCCGCTTTGCATCGAAGCGCTGATATCGAGCAGAAGGCGAACCGGCACGCGAGGTTCAATCTGAAAGGTCTTCAGGAAGAACTTCTCAAAGCGCATGTAGGCTCGCCAGTTTACGGCGCGGAGATCGTCACCCTGATGAAAGTTGCGGTGGTCCAGGAACTCCTGACCCGACCCGGCGAATCGCGATTTGTTGTGGCCGCCGACAAGACCGTTGAAGGACTTGCGCCACTGCAGAGTAAGGCGCTCCAGCTTTTCCAGAAAATGGCGATCGACCAGCGGTTCTGTCATACGCCGGATTGCCCGTCAGCTTCGGCTGCCCAGGTGGTCGAGAATACTCCGGAGCAGAGTTTCATTGTTCTGGCCGTCCGCATGCCCGTCGAAGCTCAGGATGATGCGATGCCGGAGCACTCCGGGAGCAACCGCTTTCAGATCGTCGATGCTGAGATGCGCGCGGCCCTGCATCTGGGCACGTACCGGGCCGCATTCGTTTAGCGCCTGGGCGCCGCGCGGTGAGCTGCCATAACGGACATAGCGGTTTGTAATCTCCGGCGCTTTCGGGGTACCGGGCTGCGTCGCCATGACGAGCTCAATCGCGAAGTCCTGAACGTGCGGCGCCACGATTACCTCGCGGCAAACCTGCTTAAGCTCCGCGATCTGATTGCGATCAAGTATCTGGTCCAGCTCGGCCTCTTCACGGCGCGTAGTCAGCTCCACAATTCGGCTCAGATCCTCCCGGGAAGGATATGTCACCAGGATCTTCATCAAGAAGCGGTCGAGCTGCGCCTCGGGTAGTGGATAGGTGCCTTCCATCTCGATCGGATTTTGAGTCGCCATCACAAGGAACGGAGCTTCAAGTGAGTACGTAAACGTACCGTTCGTAACCGTCCTCTCCTGCATCGCCTCGAGGAGTGCCGATTGCGTCTTCGGTGTCGCCCGGTTGATTTCGTCCGCAAGCACCAGGTTGGCGAAAACAGGCCCAGGCTGAAAGCGAAGGCTCTTGTGGCCGTGATCGTCAGTTTCCATGACCATGCTGCCAACAATGTCACCGGGCATGAGATCCGGCGTGAACTGGATCCGAGAGTAGCGTAAATCAAGGACACGAGATAGAGTGCGCAGCAGAGTGGTTTTGCCCAACCCTGGCACTCCTTCGAGTAGCACATGGCCGCCTGCCACAAGGCAGATGAGAACACCATCGATAACGTCACGCTGGCCGATGATAACTTTGCCTATCTCGTCGCGCACTCTGGTGAGTTCAGCGGCAGCTCGGTCAATGGCGGAAACGTCGGTCGTCAGAAAATCTGGCGCGCGATTCATGGTTTATATAACTTCGAGAATCAGGACGAGAAGATCATGTTCGCCGGAGTGACGCCCCGGCGTTCGCAGTCTTCTAAATAAAGTCTCCCATAGCTTTCCAGAACATATTGCTTTTCCGAGAATCCGAGCAGCCGCGCGGTACGGTCGATCCATTCTCCCGGCCCTTCAAGTTCGAGAAAGTTGCCAATGGGAGTCTCGTCCACAGTGACGACGCCGTCCTCGCCCGGATTTCTGAATTCAGTCCGGTATTTTTCATAACGAAAGCTGCGCTCATACCCGAGCTTTTCCAAAATTTGTCCGAGGACTTCGGCCGATCCGAGCGTGGTCTCGATCTCCGGCCTCGACTTATGAGGCCCCGCCTTTCCCTGCCCTTTCCAGGTAATCACGCTTTTTCCGCCGACCTCGCGAAGACGGAGCAGCATTCCGGCGTTTCTCAACTCCTTGTTCGGCTTATCGTAGAGGGTATTGGCCTCGAAGAGTCGGGGCACGGCGAGTCCGAAGCCGGCTTTGCGGATCTGGTCGATAACTTGTTCCGCATTGCCAATGGGAATCTTGACCTCCGTTTCGACGCCTGGATGCATACTGTCCCATGATGACGTATGGAATCGAAGGGGACGTATAATAGGTGACGCCTCACCCGCGCGCCCGTAGCTCAGTTGGATAGAGCGATTGACTTCGAATCAATAGGTCGGGAGTTCGAGCCTCTCCGGGCGCGCCAAACTAAAGCAACAGCCTACGCAGAATTGCCTTCTCTTTTTACCCTTCTAGTGGTTTTGGAGTGGTTCTCACTTCCGTGTTGCGTCGGTGCAACTCTTACCGAGGTATCGGGTGGTAAAATTTCTGGTCAGGGCGAGGTTTGGCAGGTTCAGCAAGGAGGGAGATGTCTGTTCAACAGCGTCTCGACGTTATTCAGGGCTCGTTGGTCTGAACGTTTCCTGAATTCCGAACTCTTTAAGAAAGCTTTGCCATGCCTCTTTCGGGTATCCAGGATCATGAGAATGAAGACATGTGACCACCCTATTGAGCCAGGTCTGGCGGGCCCACTCTGCTTTGTCTTCAATCGGCTGACTAAGTTCCTGACGTAGTGCTTCCTGGTTCTGGCAACGGCAGATGTTGCATTCCACCTGAGCTAAGCCGTTGGGATCGCCAGTCTTGAGATACACAAAACGAGCCTTCTCCATCTCAGTTGTGGTCTCAAGCGTCCACGCAAGGTAAGCGCGTACTGGCTCGAGTATCGCCGGAATCTTCATCGACCGGAGTTCCCGTAGCTGACGATTACTTGTCTCGAGATTCTTCTGAGCATTGACGAAGAATTTATCGTCCAGGCGTTGGTTCTTACACTCGTCGTACCCGGGATTGCAATTTTCGATTGGAATACTGAGAAACCACTTCTTGAAGTTGGCCTGTCCCTTCTCAAACTTG
>JAOAPP010000807.1 GCA_025462985.1 Bryobacterales bacterium
TGACGCTCAACCTCGGCTTGCGCTGGGAATACCAGGGAGCGCTCACGGAGTCTCACGGCCGTGTTTCCGTGCTGGATCCCACGCTGAGCGGATCGATCGGCAATGCCGGGAGTGGCGCTCTCGGCGCATTTCGTATCGGGAATCCAGCGGTCAACGGCAACCCTGCGAATGTTGCGCCTCGCGTCGGATTGGCGTGGAACCCACGAAGCGGCAAGTTGGTGGTGCGCGCGGGATACGGAATTTATTGGGATGCCTTCACGTTTTCGCCGCTTGCGCAGGGGCGGACCAACGCGCCATTGAGCTATACCTTCAGCCAGAGCGGCACGGCCTCCTTTACTGGTGCAAATAACTTCGATGCGTTGTTGGCCGGCACTGCGCCGATCGTCAAGCAAGCCAGAGCACAGCTTGGATCGTTCGGAGATCTGACCAATTTTGGTTCACTGACTACGTTCAATCGCAATCTTCCGAATGCCTACTCGCAGCAGTACAACTTAACGCTTGAATACCATTTGACTTCCTCGGCAGTGGCGAGCCTCGGCTATGTAGGAACGAAAGGCACTCATTTGGGCGGTGTTCTTCCTATCAATTCGACTGCGGCTTCAATCGCGGGAGCAACGAGCGATGCCGATGAACTGGCGCGCCTTTCCCAATTCCAAGCGGCGTTTCAGGCCGAGAACGGGCCCGGCAATAGTCGGCTGGATGCGAGGTTCGACCAGGTCAATCTCATCACGGATTGGGCGTCTTCTTCCTACAACGCGCTGCAAGCTGCGCTCCGCCACTCATTGCGATACGGTTTGACGCTGCAGGCCTCGTATACATGGTCGAAGTCGATTGATAATTCGTCGTCATCGAATCCGGTGCAGGACGCGAACGACAACGGCTTCCCTCAAAACGCTACCTCACTGCGTTCGGAGCGCGCTGTTTCCAACTTTGATGTTCCGCATCGCGTTGTTGTGACGGCGGTCTGGAACTTGCCATTTTTTCGGCGTCGCTCCGACCTGTTCTCGACCGTTCTATTGAAGGGTTGGTCTTTTCAATCCATCAACACCTGGCAGTCCGGCATACCGGCGACGATTCTGTCGGGTCCGGTGCTCGGTATCACCGACGTGAATCTGGACGGGAACTTCATTCCGAACGGGGATGACAATACGCGGGCGAATTGTCGGCTGGGCGGCGATTTCAGATTGAACAATGCCGGTTCTCTTTTCACGCAGACGAAGTATTCGCAAGCGCTGCTCGGCAATAACGGTACGTGCGGACGAAACACCGCGCGGCTGAAGAGCTATGTCGATTTTGACTGGGCTTTCCAAAAGGATTTCCGACTGAGAGAATCTTCGGTTCTGGGGTCGGGGCCATGGGATTTGCAGTTCCGGGGAGAGCTCTACAACGTTTTCAATCATCCTTATTTGCGGCCATCCGGGGATGCATGGCGGACGGTGTCGAGCGCGGGGTTCGGCGTGTTGAATACTGCCGGCCCATCACGGAATGTGCAGTTTGCGCTGCGGCTGTCTTGGTAGGCGGATGTCAGGCAATGTTGAATGAAAGTAGCTATCTGATGGCTATAATGAAGTCGCTATGAAAGTCAGTGTTGCCGAGGCGAAAAACAAATTGACGCAATTGATTACAGCCGTAGAAAAAGGCGGACGCGTCACCATTTGTCGGCACGGGAAGCCGATAGTGGATCTCGTGCAAACACGGGAAGAGGAGCGGACGCCGAGAGTGTTTGGTGGTCTCAAAGGAAAAGTCAAGATTATCGATCCGGACTGGGCCAAACCACAGAATGATGTCGAAGCGTGGCTAAAGGGCGATGTTTGATGATCTCCGCGTGTTATTAGACACGCAGGCATTCCTGGAGCTTTCGGTCTATGGTCTCGAAAAGGTGAGTGCCGCTATTCGGAGAGCTGTGGAGGATGAGGAAACCGATATTCTACTGAGTTCGATCTCTGTCACGGAGATTGCGATCAAGGCGGCTATCGGGAAGCTGTCCTTTGGTGCGGAACAAGTATCTCAGGGCATCAAGCTTCTGCGGATTACCTATATCCCGTACACGCCCCGCCACGTGCAGGAGATGTTCCGTTTGCCGAGAGTGGAAGGACACCGCGACCCGTTCGACCGGATGCTGATCGCGACGGCGCTGGCCGAGAACGTGCCGCTGGTGTCGTCAGATAAGCAATTCAAACGGTACAAAGGTCTGAAGGTGATCCGTTGATGGACCTATCCTGTCCCCGCTGCGGCAAGCCCTGACACTGGAGCATTTGCGCACCTCTCCCTTGCTGCGAATACGGGCTTTATGCTGGATAATTCGGTCGAGTGATGATGCTGGGTTTCATGCCTTGTGCCGCAAGCGATAGCCTGATCTCTTCCCGATAGGCCGCGTTCAACAGGATGATTGCACTCGGCGGAGCCTTGCGCAGAGATTCCGGAGCCGAGATATGCTGTCCGGTCCCCGGCACAAACATCTGCTGCTTGCGCGGGTTCGAATCGATCACTTGGGCGATATGGCCTGCTTTCGGAACCAGATTTAAAAAGGTCACTCCTTTTGCCCCCGCACCCCAGAACGCGAAAGGCTTCCCAGCCTCCGAAAGGTGCGTGAGGCAGGCTGACCAGTCCCGGACCGCTTTCGCAAACTGCGTAGCGAACGAGTTCATATAGGCGGTAGTTGCTTCACTTTTTCGCTGACACTGCAGATCGGAACTCGCGTTGTTTGCTCGCCCGCTGACACTGGCCTCAATGGTGAGAAATTGACCCGAGAAAGTCTTGCCGACTGCTAGCACCTGGAACCCTGCCCGTTTGAACAAGGCGGGCAATGTTTCTTCCGTGAAGTAGGACACGTGCGGATAGATTACATCCCAAAGGCCCTCGCCTCCGAGAACAAAATCACCGTTGGGAACTTCGAAGTAAAATGTCGCAGCGGGGCTTGTCGCGCTCATTCTGGACAGGCGTTGCAGGAAAGCAAGCGGGTTTTCGATGTGTTCCAAAACATGACGGCAGCATAGGAAGTCGAAACCCTGCCGGGCTTCCATATGTCCGAAATAGCCTTTGACGAAATCGACGCCTGGCATTGGGGTGAAGTCATCCGGAAAGCTTGGATCGAATCCTTTGCCCGTGTTGTTGCCCCGACCGCATAACAGTTTCAAGAAGGCGCCATTGCCGCAGCCAATTTCGACAATCCGCTTATGACGAAGTTTGTGAGCGTCCACCAAGTGCTCGGCCAAAGCCTGGGTAGGCTTGAAATGCGGGTGAAAAGTCCAGTGAGTTGTCATACTGTGTGTCATATTCGACCGCATTCGCATCGAACTGGGCGTTGAATACGAGGCCGCAGAAATGACAAGCCCTGAGCTCAATCGTACCGGTTGCGCACTGGCGGGCTGCCATCTCGCTAGGCCAGAGAGCAGAGCAATTCGCGGGAACCTGGGAGGCGCGAAAGATCAGCTCCGAAATTTGTGTGTTGCAGCCGGGGCAGGAGGAACGAGACGCTGAAGGGTTGGTTACGCTTTCAATCCGCTTTGAAGAACGGGAGACTGCGGAATGGATCGCGGCGAGAGGCCTGTTCTGTATATCCATACAGTGTTCATAACGACTGGACACAGTGTAGACGAGAATCGCCCCAAATTGCTACATCGGTCGTGACAAATGCCGCGAAGCAGTTTATGGCCGGAGAGAAATCACCAGGATCTCGGCCATCACGTCCGACTCATTTCGCCACTGGCGACTCGTTCCGGCCACGATAGTCACGGAGTCGCCTCGTTCGAGGGTCTGCTCTCCCTCCTGTAACCTCAAGACTGCTTTGCCTTCAAAGACGATGGCAAATTCATCGGAGATCGACGGGCTGGCATGCTTTCCCGTCAGCCCGCCGGGCCTGATGCTCAACATGGAGGCCTGAAACTGCGATCCGTTCGGAAGCGAGCCGAGCGACGCGATTTCGGCCCGTGACCAGTCGAGCGCTATATGGGCCCGTTCGCTAGCGCGTACGACGTTCACAAGACGCTGATTCACTGAATGGAAGAACTGGGCGAGGGTTACGCCGAGTGCGTTGGCTATTTTCTCCATGGATGAAATGGAGGGCGAACACTGCCCATTTTCGATTTGCGACAGGAAACTTGGCGAGAAGTCCGTCTTCTCTGCCAACGCGCGCAGAGAAATGCCCTGCTGTTCCCTTAACCGACGGAGAGAGCCTCCAAGAGTCTGTTCGATCATTTTCGCTTCTATCCTGTATAACAGCCGCGTTTATTCCACGTCCCCGTGTCTCCGGCAGACAAGGCGTGCGCTGGATGTTTGCAGAAGCTATCTAGTACTACACTGCATCGCCAGGCATTGAACTTTGGAGTTTTCAGGGTAAGATTCGAAGTGGGCGACTGTTAAGTAGCTCTTAACAGGAGTCTGTCTGGGGTCTGGGTCGTTGATGAAAGCTCGCCGTCAGAGCAACAGATTACCTGACTTGATTGAAAGTGCAAAGGTTCATGAACTCCATTCCACTTCTCAGTGTCGGAATGCCGGTCTACAACGGCGAGCGATTTCTTTCAAAGGCGCTCGATTCTCTGCTAGGGCAAACATTCCAAGACTTCGAGATCATCATCTCGGACAACGCCTCGAATGACGCGACCGAACGCATCTGTAAGGCTTATGCAGAACGAGACGCGCGCATTCATTATTCCAGGAATGAAGAAAACATGGGAGCGGGCTGGAACGTCCGACGTGTTTATTCGCTTGCCCGAGGAAAGTATTTCAAATGGGCGGCGCACGACGATTTCTGCGAGCCGACGTTGTTCGAGAAGTGTATCGAAGAGCTGGAGCGCGACCCGTCGATTGTGGTTGCTCAATCAAAAGTACGCGTCGTTGACGAATATGGCTCCTTGGTTGAGGATTATGAATGGCCGATGCGGACGAATTCTCCGGATCCGGTCGTTCGCTTCCAGGATCTACTGCTAAACGATCATCTCTGCTTCCAGATCTTCGGAGTCATTCGACTGGAAACGCTGAAGCAGCTTCCGCCTCAGGGAAGCTACGTGAATAGCGATGGCGTGTTGCTTGCTCAACGGGGATTGCTCGGCAGGTACTACGAAGTACCGGAAC
>JAOAPP010000440.1 GCA_025462985.1 Bryobacterales bacterium
GTAAAGGCCAAGCGAAATGGGTCCTGCCAGAAACCGCGAGAGCAACACTGCGTAGCTTTCGAGCTGAGGCCGATAACGCCGTTCTTCTTCCGCGAGAAAGTCGGAAAGGTCCGCACCTTCGTGCTCACTGGTTTTGTAATCGACGATCCATAATCGGCCGTCCCCATCCCGAAATGTACGATCCACCGTCCCGGCAATCAGCTTTTCACCGATTCGGCCTCCGACGGTCCATTCCGATTGCGCTTCGGCATGGGGTTCGAGCATCCAGCGGCCCTTCTCGCTGCCAAGCGTGTTCGCCACTGCGCGCAGCACTTGCGCTGTGGCCCGCGATTCTTCGCCCCGCGGCACTCCCAGACGAAGCAGTTCTGATTTGATAAGAGAGGGTGCTGCGGCCGCATGCCCACTCTGCCAGTTGGCAACGCCGGTCCGGGCGATGCGCTTCAGTACTTCGTGCACAACCGTTCCTACGTGCCGCCCCGTATCGCTCACCCACTCGTATGCAACAGTTCGGGCCGAAGCGGTCGAGCGGCGGAGTTCCGGTTCCCAGCTCACCGAAATATCCAGTTTCGGAGTCTTCCAGGTTTCAGGCAGACGGTGGAGAATGTTCATCCGCACGGCCGAGGCTTCAAAGAGCGAAGGCTGATGCCACTTTCTCCGCCTCACTGCAGCCTCAAACTCGCTCTGATAGGTGGTCCAGACCAGTTTAAGAAAAGTATTGTCGCGCGGCGTGGCCGGATTTGCTCCCTGATCCTTTGTCTTGGTGCTGCCCAGAAGGTACAAGCGGTTTTTTGCGCGCGTGGCGGCGACATAGAAGAGCCTTTTCACCTCATGGGCCTCTTTAATGTCCTGCTTCTTTCTGATGTCGTCGTACAGGTCGTCTTTGGCCCTGCGTCGAGGTTGACAAGCCACCTGAACCCGACGCCCACCTTCCGTCAGCTCTTCGCTCCAGATGATCAGGTCGCGGTCATTGATCCTTGCGCCACCGCCGAGATTGGGCAGGATGACCGTGTCGAACTCCAGACCCTTCGCGCTGTGAATGGTCATAATCTTGACGCAATCTACGCCAGTGAGCGGCTTGGCAAACAGAAATTCCAGCCTCGCGTTCAGCAGGCTGAAGTCCCGAATCACGCCTCCTTCTTCGAACTGCTCGACCAGTTCGAAATAGGTGAGTGCGTCTTCCAGATGGCTCGGCTCGCGCAGCAGCGACGGTCCGCCCAGCCCGAGCCAGGATTGTTCCACCAGTTCGCGAAGCGGGCATCGCCCCAGGTGATTGACGGCACGGGAAAGAATTTCGGCGGTTCGCACAGCCCTGATTCGGCCCGAAACGGAGAGAGCGGCAATCTTGTCGGGATCGCTGAGCAGATCGAGAATCGTGCGGTCTCGCTCGTGCTCAGCCAGAGCCGAAAGATCCGACAGGTCCAGTCCGCACCAGGGCGCGCGCAGACAGGCAAGCCAGGAGACTCGGTCGCCGAGATGAACAATCGCGCGCGTCAGCGAGATGAGGTCCAGGATATGTTGTTCCTCCCGTAGCTGATCGATTTCGAACGCTTCGTAGCGAATGCCCGCTTCGCGAAGCACCGGAAGAATCGAGGCCAGGTGTGCCCGGCTGCGAACCAATATCGCGACGTCACCTTTCTCGAGCGATTCAGCACAGAGTCTCGCCACCTCCCGCGCCTCCTCGTTTCCCTTATCGTCAATGAAAGCGATGAGCTTGGGTTCGATGTCTGTCTCCGGCCGCGCTGCGCTCGCATTGCGGAACTTGACGCTTCCTTCGGCGGGGTTGTCGTCCGTCATGACGGCCGAGAAAACGTCCTGAGCCCATTTCACGATTTCTGGCGTCGACCGGAAATTGGACGTCAGCTGGAGACAGTGCAACCGAACCGAGCCCAACTGCTCACGATGCCAGCACTGCAGGAACAAACCGACTTCGGCCTGGCGAAACCGATAGATACTCTGCATCGGATCGCCTACAACGAACAACGTCCGGTTGTCCCCCTCCGACCATTGGCCCGTAAGCGCTTCCAACAGTTCGTATTGCGCGAGCGAAGTATCCTGGAACTCGTCCACTAGCAGGTGTTGAATGCGATAGTCAAGCGAGTAGAGAAGATCGCTGGGCGCTTCAGGGCCGCCAAGGGCGTTGATCGCCGCGCGCGTGATCTCAGTAAAGTCCACCTCTCCCTTATTACGGAACACGTTGCGCAGTTCCTGTTCGGCGAAGCCGAGGAGATCGCAAAAGTCCTGCGCGTGCGAACGGCTGGATTCGAGCGACGCGCTCAGGAATCGCCACTGCTCCCTTCGTTCCAGCATGCTGGCAACCTGCATCTCGAGCGTGCCCAGATCGTTTTCGAAGTGAAGTGCGATGCGTTGAAAGAGAGCACGCTCCTCCGCGTCACCCTCGGCCAGGCCTCGTATGGTCCGGCGCGCGGCAATGCGGTAGAGCTCCGTGGCGTTTTCGACGACATTGGGCGCGCCACCGAGATGCGACACTACCGGCATTTGTCGGGTAAGCGTGGCGCAAAGTGAATCAATGGTCTGAATCTGCAGTCGTGAGGTGTCCACGCGCAGATTCCAATTGAGCTGTCGATCGACCTGGAGAACGGCCCGCGCCAACTCCTGCGTCTTGCATTGATGCTCGTCGATCAGTTCGCCGTTCTCACAATCCTCAAACGCTTTGAGTACGCGTTCACGCATCTCGGCCGCCGCTTTGCGCGTGAACGTCATAGCCACTACCGCTTCCGGGCGTTCGACCGTACTGAGAAGCCGAAGATATCGCTGAACCAGCAGGCTCGTCTTTCCCGATCCGGCAGGAGCCTCGACGATAAAGGAGCGGGCAGGGTCCAGTGCGGCCTCACGCTGCGGATGATCGGACGTCATGCCTCTTCCTCGGCCTGCACCTGCTTTTCGTTTACCCGGCACAGGGGTTTATTGTTGCAGTAGGTGCATGCTTCCTTTGAAGGGTCCACCATGGCCTCGCCCCGCAAGAACTCTGACGCCAGCCGCTGCACTTCCTGTTCCGCCTTCGCAATAAAATCGTCCCACTTGTCGCCCATCACAGCGATACTGCTTCCGCTCGTATGCCGGTCACGAGCTTTGCCGACGAGCCGCACATCGCGCGCCCGTACCTGTCCGAACAGCATTCCTTCCACTTTGGGGTTCTTGGCGGAAGCGTAGACGAGAAGCTGCGGCTCCGACGGTCGCGGACAATCCAGCTTCGTTTTCGCCACGCTTCCACTCTTGTAATCGATCAGCAGAATGCCGCCGCCGCGTAAGCGATCGAGCCGGTCTACGCGAAGCCGCAGCGGCAGGCCAGCCAAATTGAAATGAATCTCATCCTCCGTCTGCTCGACGGTGAAGGGCAGCTTACGCGCCTTCTCCACTTCTGTCAGCCACTCCAGGAGCAACTGCTCCAGGCGCTTTCGTTCCACTTGCGTCGTCTGGGAGTGAAAGGCGCTGTTCGACACTTCCGTCACCGCTCGCCGCACCGAATTGTAGACCAGCTCTCCCAGCGCCTCGTCCGTGGAGTTGTTCAGTGCGTCCGAGGTCTTCAGTTCCTCCCACACGTATTGGAGTGCTTTGTGCAAAAAACCACCGCGGTCTCGGCTGTCGAATCCAAAACAGGCGTCTTCCGGCAGCTGCGCTCTCAGGCGAATCTCGGCGAACGCCCGGAACGGACAGAGAGATTGCGCCTTGATGATGCTGGTTCCGCCGATGACATCACGCGTGACGTCGAAGGGCGGCCCCTGCGTGTCCACGACCTGGTCGAGCGTCGCAGGAACAAAGGACTCGACGGGAAGTTTGCCTTCCCATGCGGGTATGCTCGGCTCAGACACTACTTTGCAGTACGGCGCAGCGAGAGGCGAAAGACGTTCGGTATAGGTTCCAAAGACCTGGTTGGAACTACAGAACAATGCTTCCGTCAAACGGAGGCGCTCCGATTGCAGGAGTGCCGGCGTGCTGTTCGGCAGATTGTGCTCCCGCTGCAGCTGGAGCGGTATCAGCGGCGATGTGCGCAAGGCCGGCGGCCACATTTGTTCGGAAAGTCCAGCCACGAAGGTGCAGTCGAATTGAAGTCCCGGAGCATCGAGCGCATCAAGAATCTGGACCGGAGAGTACCAGTCACCCCTCTGAATGCCGCCTGCTCCGAGTATCTGCTTTAGGCGATTCACAGCGGACTCGAACTTGACACTCGGCGCGACTAGGCCGAGCGTTGCCAGTGCAGACAGGGAATCCTTCCAGCCTTCCACCACCTGTTGTTCGGCGGCGGTAAGCTTTATGTCGCCCGGCCAACCGGCAGCCTGGACGAGATCGCCAAAAAACCGGCTCCAGCCGGAAAGCTCGGCATTGTGGGGCTTGGAGCGAAGGACTTCGCGAACCTTCGTCCACGTCTTGGTCAACAACGGGCAAGAGCGGGTTGCATATTCGAGATCCCGTAACGACACATCCAGTTCACGCAAGCGCCTGAGACTGAGGTCGGCTAGCGCTCGGAGATCACGTTCCTGTGATGCGCCGGAAATGAATGGACTCCGAAGAACGGCCGTCGCCTCGGAGCTTTCGACACGTGGCCGCGCCAGTTCGAGCAGCAGCAGGGCGTTGGCGACGATCGGGTGCTCGTAAAGACTTTGGGCACGGTTGATATGAAAGATCGACTCTTCCTGGTCATCTGCAGGAAGCTTGGATACGAAGGACAACCCGGAGCGGGGATAGAAGACACTTCGAAAGGTTCGTTCAACACGGCTGCGATGTTCAGGAAGGCCGGGCAGAAAGATGCCGAGAGATCGACGCGGGTCGGCTTCAATTTGCGCTCGCGCCCAGCGAGCCGCGGCTTCGAGTTCACCGCGAAAATCAGCGCGCATCTTGACCGGGTGCCGGACCGCTTGGGATCGTTCGTCCGCCAACTGAGGTCCCGTCGGCAGCAGAGTGCCAGCCGTCTCGAAAACGGCGCTCAGAGAGGGGCTTGGCGCGTGGAACCCGGCGAATATGACCGAATCACGTGGGCACAGGCTCGATTGGATCCAGGAAGGCAGGGAGCGCATCGCGTCGCTGCGCGTCATCCATCCGTTGCTCTGGCACTGTTTGCCAAACGCCGCCTGCCAGCGGTGAAACTGCTGAGCGTCCTCATGCGTGTTCCACGCCTCGTCCGAGAGCGGAATCTGCCATTCGACCGCGAGCCGGAGCGCCTCACGCGCCAAGCGAGCCGTCGCCGACACGTCGAACAGATTGGCCGCGGAGCTCTCGATGACTTTCTCCCACAGCAGGAGTTCCTGTGCGGGAGACAGCAGCGAGGGAAGATCGGGGGACGCATACCTGGCTTCCTGCCATGACGCAGTCAGCCATGCATCAAGGCTGTAGATCGCCGGGCGACGCCAGCTGAGCTTGCCGCGATCCAACTCGGAACGCGCGAATTGTTGAGAGGCCACAGCTGCCTGGACCGGCGAAGAGGTCACGAGCGTGCTGTGCTCATTCAGCCGGGTCGACACCCCGGGGATTGAGAGACGCATGAAGCTCCCTCTATTATCAGTGTTGGCTAGCGAACTGCCGCGGCACGTCGCTTGATGCGCGCTCCCAGGCTCTCAAGGAGAGCGATGGCGGAAAGGCCGATCAGAAAATGCAGCACGCGGATTGCCTCGTGAGCACGCCCAGGCAGGAACCGGCCCATGCTCATTCCGAAGTAGAGGACGAGCAAGCCCCACAGGAATGCCGCAATCACAAGCGATGGATTGACTTTGGCACTGGCACCAATGGCTGCCATGGCCCAAAGCAGTGCAACAAATGCAACGCCCATTCCCGTGTGCAGCGGAATGAGATCGAAGGAATGGTGCGTCCAGAACAGGAAGCCGAGAATGAGCAGAATGACACCCAGGAGTCGCCCTGCATTCTGCAGGATCAATACTAGCGTTTTCATAAGCGAGTTCCTATCCAGGATCGCTTACCCGATTCCTATAAGCAGTTCAGGCAATATCGCCCAACGTCTGCGGGCGATTCTCGGCCGCCTCCTTATCGTGGTTCTCTTGATCCGCAAGGCAGTAGGGCGTCCAGGGGACAGCATTGAGACGAGCCGGTTCGATTTGCTGTCCGCAGTCTATACAAATGCCGAATGTTCCGTCCTTGATTCGCCGGAGAGCATCCCTCACCATTGTCAGGGTATCGTAGAGCATGCCTCCCTCCTGCAGCGCGGTGTCCCGGCCCGTGGCTGAGATGACGGCATCAATGGGGTCTTCGACATCTGCGATTTTCGCATCGAGAGCGTCCTCGCAGCGACGAC
>JAOAPP010000474.1 GCA_025462985.1 Bryobacterales bacterium
CCTGGTTTGGCTGTTCACTCTTTCCTCATGTATCAAGTCATCGCCCGGAAGTATCGGCCGCAAAACTTTGGTGAGCTTATCGGCCAGGAGCACGTCCAGAAGACTCTCACCAATGCGATTGAGAGCGGGCGTATCGCTCACGGTTACATCTTCTCCGGCCAGCGGGGCACCGGTAAGACCACGGTGGCTCGCATTCTGGCGCGTTGTCTGAACTGCGTCAATGGCCCGACCGCCACACCCTGCGGCGTGTGTTCTAGCTGTGTTGAAGTCTCTGCTGGGAACGCTGTCGATGTGATCGAGATCGACGCGGCATCCAATCGCGGCATCAACGAAATGCGCGAGATACGCGAAAACGTTCGCTACCGTCCGGCCCGCGACCGCTACAAGGTCTTCATTATCGATGAAGCCCACCAGATCACAAAGGAAGCTTTCAACGCGCTTCTGAAAACTCTGGAGGAGCCGCCCGAGTGGGTCGTCTTCATTCTCTGCACGACTGAGGCGAACGAGATCCCCAACACCATCGCATCGCGCTGTCAGCATTTCACGTTTCGCTCCGTCGATTTCGCCGAGCTGATGGCACGGATGCGGTACATCACGGACCAGGAAGGCATTGAGGCCAGCGACGAAGTGCTGTCGGTCATCGCCCAGGCCGGTGAAGGAAGCGTGCGCGACTCGCTCTCAGCTTTGGATCAGGCTATTGCGTGCTGTGGGCGAACGCTGGGCGTCCAGGACATCCGCGGTTTGCTTGGCGTCTTCGATGTCGATTCGCTCGAAGCCGTTGCGCTCGCGGTGCAGGACGCGGCCAGCGTCAGCATGCTGGAAATCGTGCAGGAATTGGAAAGCAGCGGCAAGAGCATGCAGCACTTCTGCCGGGAGCTGGCCCGGTACTGGCGCAATCTGCTGGTCGCGAAGATCAGCGGCAAACCCTCCCGGCTGATTGCTGCTTCGGACGCCGAGCAGAACGCATTCCTCAACACCGCGACGTTCTTCAGTGAAGAGGATCTGACTCGCTACCTCAACCTGACGCTCGACCTGTATAAGACGATGCAGTACTCTCTGCAGCCGAGAATGCATCTGGAGCTTGGGCTGGTGAAACTGGTCCAGGTTGGAAGACTGCAATCCATTGAGCGTGCGATCGCTGAGCTCGGAAAGCCGGACGGCGCTGCCGCGACTCTGACCGCAACCTCACGTGCCGGAGTGCCGCGTCCCGCAACATTCCACGCCCCGCCTCCGCCCAAGGGCCACGTCGCACCGCTGCCGAAGGCACAAACTGCTCCAGCGGTGGGAGTTGAAACTCCAGCGTCACCCAATGTCGCGGCGGCTTCTCAGCCGTCTCCCTCACCTGCGAGCAGTCCGGTGACGGGCGACTTGAAGTCTGACTTGCAGAATGCGCTCCGAAGCGCCGGACTGGCGTTCAGCGCGGATGCGGTCGCGCAATCCGAGATTGAACTGCGCGGCAGTGACCTGGTGATCAGGGCGCCCAGAGCAATGCTGTTGGCTCTGCGCGATGCTTCTGTGCAGCGGCTGGCATCGACGGTCGCGGGAAAGCCTGTGAGGGTGAAAGCGGAGGTGGGTGAGAACATGACAGTTGCCGCGGCCGCGCCCGCCTCCTCCAGCACGGGTGATGGCGACAGCGGCCTGCGCGAGCGCGCCTTGTCGGACCCCGGAGTGAAACGGTTTCAGGAACTGTTTCCCGGAGCGCAGGTACGCACCGTGCGAAATTTGAATGAGTAGGGAGCGAACAAGATGAAGATGCCCGGAAACATGGGAAACATGCAGAATATGATGAAGCAGGCCCAGGCCATGCAACAGAAGCTGCAGGAACAGATTGCGGCGATCCGGGTGGAAGCTTCGGCCGGCGGTGGAATGATTACCGTCAAGATGGACGGCCAGAAACATGTGCTCGGAGTCAAAATCGACCCCGAGGTGGCAGGCGACGTCGAAATGCTTCAGGACATGGTGCTGGCCGCCTTCAACGAAGCCGCGAAGAAGGTGGACGACGAGGCGCAGGGCAAGATGGGCGGTATGCTCGGCGGCATGGGTCTGCCTCCAGGCCTCTTCTAAGTTCCTTCATGCCAGAGTTTGCCGAGCCGCTTGCGCGGCTCATACAAGAATGTAAGCGCCTACCCGGGATTGGGCAAAAGTCAGCACAGCGCATCGCGTTTCACCTGCTGCGCTCGCCTCGGGAAGATGCCCAGCAGCTGTCCCAAGCCATTCTCGACGTCAAGGACAAGCTGGGCATCTGCGCGCAATGCAACAACATCAGCGACGGAGAACTCTGCTTGTACTGTCGCGATCCGCACCGGGAACATAGCCAGATCTGTGTAGTGGAAGAGCCCCATAATATCGTTGCGATCGAGACCACGCACGCCTTTCGAGGCTTGTATCATGTTCTGCATGGAGCGATCTCGCCTTTGCGCGGCATCGGTCCGGAACAGCTGAAAATCAAGGGCCTGGTGGACCGCCTGCACCGTACCGTTGTTCAGGAAATCATTGTGGCGACCAATCCGACCGTGGAAGGCGAGGCCACTGCTGTCTACCTTTCTCGGCTGTTGAAGCCGCTTGGGCCTAGAGTCACCCGGATCGCAATGGGCATTCCGGTTGGCAGCGACCTTGAGTTTGCCGATGAAGTGACTATGTCGCGGTCCTTAGAGAATCGCCGCGAGATGTGAAAGAACATGCACCCCGATCTTGAGTTTTTCCTCGAAGAAGTGTTTGATGATATCGAGCCGGTGATCCCGGGAGTTGGCCGCGTAATCGTGGAGCCTGACTATGACGCCGAGCCTGCCGCGGCCGATAAGCCAAAGCTTGCGGAAGAGTTGATCGAGTTTGTGAAGGACCATCCCGATCCGGGTGAGACTGATGTCCCGGAGGGCCTGAAGGTGCTGGCCAAGTACATTCGCCGTGTCACGCTGCGAAGCGATACACTCGAAGGCCCGTGGGTGGAAGTGGCGCCCCCAGGTTACTGGATCTAGCGGCCGGTCAGTTGCTTCAACAGCGCGATGGCATGGTGCACGTCGGCCGTCCTTTTCTCCTGGTCCGGTTCTTCGCGCTCGATAATCAAGGGTCCGGTGTAGCCGACCTCTTTCAGCTTCGAGATGAAGGCAGGAAAGTCCACTGCTCCTGTGCCTAGCCGCACTTCCTCACCCAGCGCCTCTGGTTTCTCCCGCGCCGGCCAGTTCCCGTCTTTGCAGTGAACCGAAATCACATGCTTTCCAAGGACGCCAAGAGCTTCAACCGGATCGCCCGTCCCATACAGGATCATGTTTGCGGGATCGAAGTTGATCTTCAGATTTGGACGCCCGACGTCTTCGATAAACTGCAGTAGCGGCTTGGCCGGTTCCTGCCCGGTTTCGAGCGTGAACGACTGGCCATTGGCCTTGCACACATCACATAATTCGCGCGCCACTCCCACTATGTCCGCGTATAGGGCGTCCGAATGCTCGGGCGGAATCACTCCGATGTGACATCCTACGCTGTCAATCCCGAGCTGCTTGGCAACTGCGGAGACCGCCTTAGTACGCGCTACACGCTCCTTGCGGGTCGCCATCGGGATCAGTCCAACGGTTCTGGCAACGGTCGGGATGTCGGCATAATCTTCACCGACGTAGCTGCAGACGGCCGTGACGGGGATGAAGTTCTCCGTAGTCAGGGCGTCATCCCATCGTTCCGCGGCGCCCTCCAGCGATAGATCGCCAGGGAAGCCAATTTGCCCGGTGCGGACTCCGAACGCTTTCACCTTGCGCAGCGTTTTGACTGCGTCTTCTTCCGCCCAAAAAATAAGTCCGATCTCGAGATCCTCTAAGCCGAGCATTTCAGTTGTGCCCCTTCCTGTTCTCTTGACTGCTTTAACAGCAACGCAATTTCGACCGCCTTGGCGGAGTCGGATGGAGGACACCGGGTCGGAGTTTTTCCACTTCGGCAGCACTCAACGAAATAGGCGAGCTCGGCCGCATAGGGATCTTCATTCCCGGCTTCAACTTTTCGACGCTGCCCGGTTGCATCGCTGAGCATCAGGCCCTCGGGCGTCAGTTCCAGAAGAGCTCGATCGGCGCGTACCTGAAAGCCCATCGAGAACGGCACGCCAGGTTCAAACCACCCGCCTTGCAGCCGAACTTCGATCTTCGAACCGTAAATGAAGGCGGCACTGAGACTGTCCGGACCGCCCATGCTCTTTGCGGCAATTCGATCCGGTATGCCGAACAGCATCAGGATTTGGTCGATGTCATGGATCAGCAGATCCAGAATAGCTCCGCCGCTTTCTCCTTCGTTCGTCAACCAGCGGCTCCAGTCCGGTATCCCGCAGCGGCGAATGAAGGTAGCTGCGCGTACCGCTCCATGCTCTCCGCTGCTTACGAACTCGTGCAAGCGACGGTACTCAGGCCAGAACCGCAGGACATGAGCGATCATCAACTGGCGGCCGCTGTCTGCAGCTGCCTGCAGCATTGCGTGGCAGTCATCGGGCGATCCGGACATGGGCTTCTCGCAGATGACGTGCTTGCCGGCTTTCAATGCGGCGACGGCGAGAGGGCGATGGAGATGGGTCGGAAGGCAGATGTCGATGGCATCTAGCTCGTCGTCGGCGACCATGTCTTCCCAAGCCTTGTGCTTGCGGACGGAGCTGAAGTCGAAAGACACTTCTTCCCGTTTCAAGTTGCCGCCGATTCCGCTTAGATCCCCGGCGAGAACCTTGGGATTTGCACTGCAGATGGCGGCGACCTCAACGTCAGGCAATTTGGAAAGAGCTCCCAGGTGGGTGACACCCATAAAGCCCATTCCGGCGATTCCGATTCTCACGAACGTATTGTAAACGCCCGTGTCA
>JAOAPP010000223.1 GCA_025462985.1 Bryobacterales bacterium
GCGAACGCCTGCCGCGTCTGGTAGCCGTTTATTCGTAGAAGTTTCGATCCCAGGCGTGTCTCTTGAGCACCGCGAGAGTCTCCGCGTCGAGTTTTCCGGCACTCGCTGCTCTGCAACTGCTTTCCACCGTTGCGACGCGTCGCATCCCTGGAACCACGCTGGTGACGGCTGGGTGCGAGAGGCAAAAGCGCAGTGCGATTTCGGGGAGCGACCCTGGAAGGGATTGAAGGTCGCGCTTGAGAGCGTCGACGTGTTCCACGACTTGGCGCTTGCGATCGCCTCGGAAGTACGACTCGCGGAACTCGCCTGGTGCAAATTGAGTGTCTTCCGTGATAGTCTCCGTCAGTCCGCCCTCATCCAGCGGAACACGCGCCAGAACGCCAACTTTGTTCTTCTGGCAAAGGGGGAACAGGTTCTTCTCGGCGCTCTGGTCGAAGATGTTGTAAATGACCTGAACGGAGGAAATCAAGCCCGTCTTGACGACCTCCAGTGCGGAATTGGGATCGTGTTCAGAAACCGATACGCCGAAATAGCGAACCTTTCCGCTGGCGCGCAGGTCCTCAATGGCGCGCCGCCATTCGTCCGTATCGGTCCACGCATCCGTCCACACGTGGAACTGTTGCAGATAAATCTGCTCTACCTTGAGGTTCCGGAGACTCTCTTCGGTGGCGTGAATGATGTGATCGTAAGGGAAGACTTCCGAAATGGGCGTGGAAGGAGAGGCTGGCCAGACCTTGTTTCTTGGAGGAATTTTTGTCGCCACATAAATGCGATGAAATGTTTTTCTTACCACATCTCCAACGAGACGCTCGCTATGTCCGTCTCCGTAAGCAAGAGCCGTGTCAACAAAGTTGACTCCAAGCTCAAAAGACCGGCGCAGCGCTTTCAGCGATTCGTCGTCTTTGCCGCCCTGCCACTGGTTGCCGCCGATACCCCAGGCGCCGTACCCGATCTCACTCACTTCTGCTTCGGTTGTCCCTAATTTGCGGTAATGCATGATTCGAATTCAACTTTCCCACAAGTGGATTCGTACACGCCGCACTACGTTGCCGGCAATTGAAGCGGTTGTGCGTTGCACGGAAACAAAAAAAACCGCCCGAAACCTGCGGGCGGCCTTTAAATTTTATGGTTTATGCCCCTTACGGACGCGCTACGTTCTCCGCCTGCAGGCCCTTCGGGCCCCGCTTCACTTCGAACTCCACTTCCGCACCTTCTTCGAGCGTTCGATAACCACCCATCTGAATCGCTGAAAAATGCACGAATACGTCATCGCCATTCGATCGCTGGATAAACCCATAACCCTTGGCGGCGTTAAACCACTTCACTACACCTTTTTCTCTCACTGCTGTCTCCTGTTATTGATGCGAGAGGCGCGCCCGCAACCCGAGAGAAAATTCGGAGGAACGAGCCCTCCGGATAGTGCCCGGGCTCGCAGGATTTACTACCAGCTTGCATCGGAAAATCTGCCAATACTTTAGCAAAAAGACTGGTGGGCAGCAAGCGAAATTTTATTGTAATCAACGTCTTACAGACCACACCCGCCGCCGCGGGTACTAGGCCCAAGGTTATCTGACGAAAGCAAAAGATCTCACGAGCTTAGGGCTACGGCAACACCGTTCGTCGACGTCTTTCGCGCGGACGCGGCCTCCCTCAAAGCTTCTGGCGATGGAATCGTCAGTAGCCGTCGTGAAAGTTTCACCAGATTTCGCCGTTCCAATTGGTTCAGCATCGTCGATGTCGTTTCGCGCGTCGCGCCAATCAGGTCCGCAAGCTCCAACTGCGTGATAGGAAGCTGATACCCGTCCCCGTCCGGATCTGGCGGAACAAGTGTCGATAGCGCTGCAAGGTAATGCAGGATTCTGTACTCGACATCATGTAGGCAAAGCAGCTCCACCTTTTCAGCCAAGGATATCTTCTGCCGGATGATGGCGGCGCCAAGTGCCGCCGCAAACTCTGCATTCGCCAGCAGAAGCCCGCCTATCACCGCACGGGGAACTCGAAATACAACGCTTGTGGTCAGCACCTCCGCATCGGCATAATAGGCCGCAGCCGGATCGTCCAGCAGACTCTCCTCGCCAACAACCTGCCCCGGCCCGAAGATACCGAGGAGAATCTTTCCATTTGATGAGTTGCTTCTCGTCAGTTTCACCATTCCTTCATCCACAACGTACAGTGAATCTGCAGCTTGACCTTGCGAATAAAGGGAAGTGGAACGACGAAGAGACGCCAGCTGAGTTACCTCGGCCAGGGGCGATAAAACACTACGCGCAGCGGCGATAAGTGATGCCACAGAATTGTCCTCGTTCAGATGATTATATTCTTTATGTGAGCTTTAGGACAATAAGATAGCTGGTGACTTTACTGGTATTTAACCGCTAGTACTACCAGTGAAAGGCTTCTTACGGAGCTGGCGCGAGAACGTTGAAGCAACGCTGAATACCTGTTCAAGGTTATCGTCGTTCAGCTTATTTTGAAGCTCCGCGAGCATCGCCGCGTACGCGCTTAGTGCTTCATTCACTGCTGGCCGGTTTGTTCGCAGTACGCTCATCCACACTTCGGGCGCACTCAGAGCAAGCCGCGTCATGTCAATCAACCCTGGCCCAAACACTTCCGAAATGTGGCCGTCCTCTTTGTTTGCGAGAGTGGCCGCCAGTGCCGTCGAAAGCAGTTGCGGCAGATGTGATGTGAAGGCGACAGTTTCGTCGTGCTCCCGAGGTTTCATCTCGATAACTCGCGCCCCGATGCGCTCCAGCCATTGCCGGAACTCACCCGTGTCTCCTGCTGATGCAGTGGGGGTAAGAACGTAAGGACGCCCGGCGAACAGATCGGGATCGGCTGTTTCCGCGCCACGAGACTCCTTGCCCGCCATTGGATGGCCTCCCAGGAACTGCGCCATCCTGACATATCGGTTCGCAGTTTCAACGATTGTCGTTTTCGTGCTTCCCGCATCGGTGATCAGGCAGTCCTTGCGGGCGATTGGTCCCAGAACCGACAGCGTTCTTACAATCGCTTCGATCGGCTGAGACAAATAGATAAGATCGGCTGTCGCCGCGGCTTCTTCAAGTGCTACTCCCCGAGAGATAGCGCCTACTTTGATCCCTGTTTCAATCGAGCGGGGTGAACTTATTCCCACTAACTCGCCACGAAAACCAGCCTGACGAAGAGCAAGAGCGAAGGACGCGCCAATGAGGCCAACACCCGCGATTGCGATCCGTTTCATGCCGCCGGCTTCAACTTGCCCGGCCGATCGCACTGGCAATCGCTCGCACCTGCTGCATCATGTCCGTGAACTGATCCGGACGCAAAGTCTGTGCGCCGTCGCTCAATGCGTGGTCGGGATCGTGATGCACCTCCACCAGCAGCCCATCCGCCCCGGCCGCTACTGCGGCACGCGCCATCGGAAGAACATACTCTCGTTTCCCGGTGCCATGAGAGGGATCGGCAATCACCGGAAGATGAGTGAGGCGCTTCAGCACCGGCATCGCCGCAATGTCCATAGTGTTGCGGGTACTTGTCTCGAAGGTCCGGATGCCACGCTCGCAGAGCATCACTTCGTAATTGCCTCCGGACATAATGTACTCAGCGGAAAGCAACAGCTCTTCAATGGTCGCTGCAATACCTCGCTTCAGAAGAATCGGCTTACGCACCTTCCCCAGTTCGCGAAGCAGATTGAAGTTCTGCATATTGCGTGCGCCGACCTGAAGAATATCGGAATACTGCGACAGCAATGGAATCTGTGTCTGGTCCATCACTTCGCTGATCACCGCCAGCCCGCGGCGGTCGGCAGCCTTACGCATCAGCTGTAATCCGTGCTCGCCGAGACCCTGGAAGCTGTAGGGAGAACTCCGCGGCTTGAATGCGCCGCCCCGAATCACCTGACCGCCCGCCGACGCCACAATCTCGGCCGCCCGCTCGATCTGATCTTCGTTCTCCACGCTGCACGGACCGGCCATAAGGACGATCTGCCGGCCTCCGATTTCCACGTTCCCGACTTTGATCACCGTGCCGCCCGGTTTGAAATGGCGGCTGGCCAGCTTATAGGGAGAAACGATGCGATGGCACTCTTTCACCCCCTCAATAACTTCCAGTGCCGCGGGATCGAAATCGTCAATCGGTCCCACGCCCCCAAGCACTGTGTGCCGCACACCCGTCGAGCGGTGAACCGTGAATCCCATCTCCACCAGGAGATTGATCACATTCTCTGTCTGCGCCTCGCTGGCGCCTTCTTGCATGACAACTAACATTCGGCCTTGTTCTTCTCCGCACCGTCGTCCGCAAGCATTTTGAGCTTTTGAACGTTCCTCATCTCATCTATGATGCGTTCGAAAACTCGCTTGATTGCATCGTTGGGCAGCGGTCCGGAATTATGCTCAACGATGTTTGCAAACACTTGTTCTTCTCTCTTGGGCTCATAGATGCCTAGTGTGAGATGCTGCTTGATCCGCCCGATTTCTTCCACAACGGACGTTCGGTCGTTCAGCAGTTCAACAATGCGGCGGTCCAGCTCATCTATCTTCTCCCGGCAGCGCGCGAGATCTTCGATACCAAACTCACTCATGAGGGTCGCAGCGCGGAAGTCAGATGCCGTGTAAATGCTTCGAGCCTGCCCGGCAGATCGGGAGCCGCGGCATTCGTCTCGATGAACCTCACGAGAGCACTGCCCACCACCACCCCGTCTGCAATGCGAGCCACTTCATCAACCTGCTCCGGCGTGCTGATGCCGAATCCGACGGCAAGCGGAAGATCCGTCACTGCGCGCATGCGTCTCGTCAAAGGTTCGACTGCGGAAGACACGGAAACCTGTTCCCCCGTCACCCCCAGCCGCGAAACCAGGTAAATAAAGCCCGAAGAGCGTTCGGCAACCAGCTTCAAACGATGATCCGTGCTGGTCGGAGCCGCGAGAAAGACGGTGTCGAGGCCGTGCTCGCGAAGGCGGCGAACCGGCTCTTCGGCCTCTTCGATGCACAGATCCGTCAGCAGCACCCCATCGATTCCCACCTTTGAGGCATCTGCTCCAAGCTTGTCGAAACCATAGCGGAGCAGGGGATTCATGTAGCTGAACAGCAGCAGCGGAACTTCCGAGTGCCGCCGAATCTCGCTCACGATCTCGAGCAGCTGCCTGAGCTTGGTGCCCGCCTTCAATGCGCGTTCGGAGGCACGCTGAATGACCGGGCCATCCGCGATGGGATCGGAAAACGGAACACCCAGCTCAATCAGGTCCGCCCCGCCGCGTTCGAGCGCCAGCACCAGGTCAGCCGTATGCTCCGGCGTCGGATCGCCCCCCGTGATATACGCAATGAAGGCCTTGCGGCCCTGCTCACGGGCGGTCTCAAACAGGTTGCTGATGCGTGTCGGTGTCTGCACAGCCATCAGGCTTCGAGCTCCGGCATATTCTCACGGTAGATGTCGATGTCCTTATCTCCACGTCCCGAAACGTTCACCAGGTAAATGGCATCAGGCTCCGCTGCCGCCCGGCGCAGCGCTTCCGCCAGCGCGTGGGACGATTCGAGCGCCGGAATAATGCCTTCCG
>JAOAPP010000510.1 GCA_025462985.1 Bryobacterales bacterium
TTGATGTCCGATGTTTCCGGAAGAAAGCTGGGGAGCGTGACCGGCACTATTTCCGGATCGTGAGTCCGACCGACGTACCCGTCTCCCTGAACCGTCAATTTATCCCGGGCACTGAGGTTGGAGTCGATGCGAAAACCGGCAATCGCCTGCCTGTGTGTGTCCGGGAGATTAAAGCCACCCGTGCCTGGCAGCGACTCATCCCTCACCTTGCTATAAACCCGGAAAGACGTCCGGCCAAAAGCCCCGCCATACTGCGCGGTAGCGCGGAACCTTTCCAAGTTGCCGGCGGAGACAGCCAGGGTCGTTCCGGAAGTGTCGGCGGCCCGCTTCGTGACGATATTAATGACCCCGTTTACCGCATTTGCGCCCCAAATACTGGAGCCCGGGCCACGCACGACCTCGATCCGTTCGATGTCCTCCCGAACGACGTCTTGCATCTCCCAGTCCACTCCCGAGAAGATTTCCGAATAGATCGTCCGCCCATCGATCATCACCAGAAGCTTGTTCGACCAGAGGCCATTGAATCCGCGAATGCTGACGGCCCATTGCGTGGCATTGATGCGCGCCACCTGAACGCCGGGCGCCAGGCGCAGAATTTCAGGGATGCTGGCAGCTCCAGAGCGGTGAATCTCTTCCTTTGTGATGACATAGACCGCCGCAGGAACTTTGGATAGTCGCTGCTGCCTTTTGCTGACTGTTACGACAGGCGTATTGAGGAGCTGATCGAGAGTTTCGTCCGCCAGAGTAGAAGGGTTCGAGTTCGATTGAGCGTCTGCGACAGTTGCTCCCGCGAGCAAGATCGCAAAGCCGGTCGTTCGCGAGAACCTGATGAAAGCGAGACTCAAAGCACTCTCCAAGACACTTATCGGCACCAAAAGCAAATCTCGGGAGCTAGCGAGGCCAGATTGAATAGATTAAGGTCTCAGATTTTTCTTTGCTTCCAGCCTCCCTTCAAGAACATGACGCCTCCCATAAGTGTGATCAGCAGTTCGGCCAGCGGGATCGCGGCGAAGACCCCGCGCACTTCGAAATTCAGTCGGAACGCAAGAAGGTAGGCAAGCGGCAGCTCGCAGAACCAGAAGCCGATCAGATTGATGATTGTTGGAGTGACAGTATCCCCCGCGCCATTAAAAGCCTGCACCAGAACCATGCCGAAAGCGTAGCCGACGTTTCCATATCCAACAATGCGAAGACAATCGACAGCGGCCGAAGCCACCGGCGGGTCCGTCGTAAATACGCTCACGATGGCGTGCGGAAACGCGATGAAGATTGCGGCGATGAACGCCATATAGACTGCGTTGTAAAACGCCGTGAGATAAACTGCTTTGACGGCGCGATCCGGTTTTTGAGCTCCCAGATTTTGTCCCACCATGGTCGCCGCAGCACCGCTCAGGCCCCATGCCGGCAGCACGACGAAAAAGAATGTTCGAATGCCGATGGTATATCCCGCAACGGCAGCGCTTCCGAACGAGCTGATGAAGCGGACGAGCATGATCCAGCTGGTATGGGCGATGGCAAACTGCAATACACCGGTCGTCGAGACTCGGATCAGCGAGCCGATCACTTTGGGGACAATGCATATATCGCTGAATCGAATACTGACCCGGCCATCAGCGCGAGCAAGCAGCCAGAACTGGTACACAACGCCGGACGTGCGTCCGATCAGGGTAGAGACCGCGGCCCCCGTGACGCCGAGCTTGGGGAAAGGTCCGAGTCCAAAGATAAAACACGGATCCAGCGCCAGATTGATCATGTTCGCGAACCACAGGACACGCATCGCTATGGACGCGTCCCCTGCACCGCGGAAAATCGCATTATTCAGGAAAAGCAGCATGACTCCCACGCTGCCCCCGAACACGATTTCCGTGTACCGGTACCCGGATGCGACCAGATCTGCCGGAGCGCCCATAAGGCCAAGCAGTTGCGACGCCCAGATCACTCCGGGGACACCCATCGCCACCGCCACGACGACCCCAAGCAATATGGATTGAACGGCTGCCGTGCTGGCCCCCCTTTTATCTTTCTCTCCAATCCTCCTGGCCACCATGGCCGTGGTAGACAGACTAATTCCAAGCGCCACCGAAAACATGAGCGTCAACATCGATTCGGTCAGGCCGACCGTCGCCACCGCGTTGGCTCCGAGCCGGGTGACCCAAAAGACGTCCACAATGGCAAAGAGCGCTTCCATCAGCATTTCCAGCACCATTGGCGTGGCAAGAAGAAGAACGGCGCGGCCGATGGACCCTTCGGTAAAGTCCTGATGTGTGCCTTTGATTGCCTCGGCCAAAGATCGCCAGAGGCCCGAAGTACGATTCTCGGATAAAGCTGGTGTGGCCATAGTCGGCGTCTCCCTAAACGCCGGGAGCAAGGAAAAAATCAGAGTTGATGGATGTTATAGCTGCTGGACCACTGGCGGAGTAAAGGAGAGATTAGCTCGTGAGCCGACTCACCTCACGTCCGATTAGCGGAGAATGCCATCTTTGACAGCAGCGACCGCTTCACCGAGCGGATAAAGGAGCGTGCTGACGGTATTCATACGCATGGGCGTGAGACGGGTCTTTCCCGGATCCTCTTACTATACGCAGCAGTACTTCGTTTTGCAAGAGCTGTTTGTCAGCTTTTATTCACCCAGCCTGACATCGGGCTGGCACCGGAGAGTGAACCTCGTATGCTCTCATGGAATTGCACCGAGCATGAAGAACGAGTCTGCAGCAAAGCACGTGGAAGAGCTCCGCAGAGAATTGGAGCACCACGAATATCTTTATTACGTTCTCGATCAGCCGGAGATCTACGATGCCGAATATGACAGGTTAATGCTGGAGTTGCAGAAGCTGGAGGAACAGCGCCCCGAGCTGCGCACTCCGGATTCACCAACGCAACGAGTAGGTGGCCAGCCTCGCGAGGGGTTCGTCAAGGTTCGCCACAGCTCGCCGATGCTTAGCCTCGACAATGCGCTGAACGAGGAGGAGTTGCGCGAGTTCGATGCCCGCGTCCGCGGTCTGCTCAAATCCCAGGAGTACGAATACGTAGCGGAGCTGAAACTGGACGGCCTTTCAATGGCGGCGCATTACGTGGATGCCCAGTTCCGGCAGGCAATCACCAGGGGGGACGGGCGAACGGGAGAAGACGTCACCGAAAATGCCCGGACCATTCGCTCCTTGCCGCTGCGTTTAAGAAAGGACGAAATCGGCGGAGCCTTCGAGGTACGGGGCGAAGTGGTGATGCAGCGGCCCTCATTTTTAAGACTGAATGAAGAGCGCGACAAGGCCGCGCTGCCGCGTTTTGCTAATCCGCGCAATGCCGCCGCAGGCGCGCTGCGAGCTCTTGACCCGGGCGTGACGGCCGCGCGTCAACTCGACTTCTTTACGTACTTCCTGCTTTGTGATGGACAGCCGGTCTTCCGAAGCCACTGGGAAAGCCTGGAGGCGCTTGTCGCGGCCGGTTTCAAGGTAAATCCACACCGGAAAAGGTGCAAGGA
>JAOAPP010000524.1 GCA_025462985.1 Bryobacterales bacterium
GCCTTGCAACCGGAATACGAATAGAAAAGCAGCGGGGCCAAGTTAGGACGAGGCAGCAGTTCCACGAGCATCAGCAATACAAAGAGCACAATCCAGCAAAGGCGTGCCCTCCAGTTGAAGATCGCGATCGAAGGCATGCGCAGCGCCGGGACTGCCGAATAGGAACCCGAGTGCATTCGGCACGCTCCTCCACCACCATATTACGTCGAACGCCAAGCCAGCGAGGTGACCTTCCCGTTATCCTTTGTCTCTCCTGCGAGCGCGTGAAGCTTGAACTCGCCGCCAGCTGTCGTTAGGCTGGCCTCAATCCAACCGACCGGGTTTCCATCGGCAAAGTTGTAGCCTACCGCCGGCAAATTGAGAAGCTGCAGTCCGTCCTGCACGTCATTCGAATAAACGTGCGTATGGCCGAACAGGAGCGCCTTCACCGCACGATGCGGCTTCAGAATTGCGAGCAGGCGGTCGGCGTCCACCAGCGCGCTGTCGCTTTCGGGGTCCGGATTGTGATGAACGAAGACAATGACGGGCTTGGGACCAAGCGCACGGAGATATTGGCCCAGCCACTCACGCTGCGAGTAACCGAGTTGCCCGGCAGAGATATTCGTCACCATCAACGAATCGAGGAAGATGAACTTGAACTCGCCAGCATCTAGCGTCGAGACGTATTTCTGTTCGACGGCCGCCGTATCTCCTGCTCGCTTCGCCAACTCATTTCGAGCATTCCTGCGGTCATCGTGATTTCCGAGTGTGATCGCGAGCGGCTGCGCTTCGGCCAGCGGACCGACAAGCGAGGTGAACTGCGCGTAATCCTCCCGAAGGCCCTCGCGGCGGGCCAAGTCACCGTTGATGATGCCCAAGTCAAACTTGGACGCGCCGACCTGAGCAACTACTTTTCGCAAGTTCTCGTGGGGATGAAACCCTCGAAACTCATCCTGGGCATCGGCGGCGATATGCGTATCGGAGAGGATGGCGAGTCGCAGCGGCGAAGTGACGCTTTGTCCCAAACGAGCGAGTGAAAATCCGGCCGTTAATGCAGCCGTCCGCTTAAGAAACGACCTTCGGTCTACGAGTACCGGCATGCCTCAGCGGACTCGATCTTCCAGCCGCCCAGCCGTTCCTGTTCCGCTGGCGCCCACCAATTGCTTCACATCTTCCAGTTCTTTCTTCAAACGGGCTCCCCGGCGCGCAAGGCTGATGACGTAAAGCAGTACGATCACCCAGGCGGCCAAAAAGCCGTAAAACATGAAAAGAGAGTTGCGTGCGTCCATTTGTGATTCCTTATACAGCGTTCGCGAAACGGCGCAGCGAATCGACCTCGCGAGCGATGGCTTCCTGCCGGGTGCGAATGAGAACGAGTGCAATGGCGATCATGAGAATCGCCAAAAAGTTGAGGTAGAAGATACGCTCCATGGCCGGATCCATGGTGCCGCCGCCGGTGCGGATGCTAAGAACGGGGCTGGGATGATTGTTGCGGAACCACTCGATAGATTTCCATACAATCACGACATCGACGCAGCCGAATATGCAGAGAGCAGAGCTTAGCCGAGCGCGCTGCGTAGGCTCCTCGATGGCTCGCCGCATCATGAGATATCCGGCAAATATGAGGACACAAACCAGGGCAGATGTCAGGCGGTAGTCCCATGTCCACCAGATCCCCCAGATAATACGTGCCCAGATGCTGCCGGTCACAATATTGACACAGGAAAAGACCAGCGAAACTTCAATGATGGAGGCCGACAATGAATCCCAGCGCAGAATACCGGAGCTGAGGTACAGAATACTGAACGTCAGGGCAGCAAAGTAGCCAATCATCCCTACGATGGCCGCGGGTGCATGGAAAAACAGGATGCGGTAGATCGCGCCTTGCAGAGCCTCGTCGGGAAGCACCATAAACATCTGGTAGAGGTCGTAAGACAGAAGGAGAGCCGCCGCAAGCGCCAGTCCAATCGATACTCGTTCGCGGGTCATGGTGTTCGTGTTCCTATTCTCTAGTTGACCAAAATTGTCTCAGCAAGAGCCACCGCCAAAGCTGTAAATACAATATCGAAGGCCAGTAGGATGCGGCCCCACAAAAGCTGATCGGGCGTGATCTGCTTACTGTAGAGCACGACATCTGTTAGTTCGATGGCAGCGATCAGCAGCGGGATCAGCAGCGGGTAGATGATGACCGGAAGCATCAATTCCCGCAGGCGCAGATTCACTGTCATCGCGCCAAATGCCGCGCCAACGATCGCGATGCCCCAGGTTGCCAGAAGGAAAACTATCGCCAGCTCGCCGGCCCGAAACGTCCAGGCGACGTTATAGAAGATTCCGAAAACGACGAGCGACACCACTTCGAGCGCGATCAGCATTGTGAAGTTGGCAATAGCTTTGCCGAGCAACAGGCTGCCTGAAGAGAGCGGCGAGGCCAGCAGCGCGTCGAGGCATTCGTTGGGCAGTTCCCGGGCGAAGCCGCGATTGAAGATCAGCGCCCCGGCGAACGCGAAGACGAGCCAGAGCAGGCCGCCCGCAATCTGGTGCAGCATCTCGGGACTGGGGTCGAAGGCGAAGCTAAACAGCAGGAGTATGGAGATTGCAAAGGCCCCGGCAGCATTGAACGACTCCTTTGTTCTGAGTTCGACCGCAAGGTCTTTGCGCGCTACCGCCAAGGCCTGTCCGATGGTCCTCAAGCCGCGCCCAACTCGGTGTGTAGGCGATAAAGGAGAGCCGGGTCGTCGAGCATCTCGGGGGTGCGCGTGCCGGCGTAGCGCAAGCGTCCGTTTTCTACGAGAGCGACATCGGTCGCAATCGCCAGGGCTTCACGCAGCTGATGAGTGGACAGCAGTATGGTGGCCCCCTCGCGGCTTGAATCAGCAAGCAACTCGCTTAGCATTGCGATGGCGCGATCGTCCAGAGAAGTGAAAGGCTCATCCAACAGCAGGACGCGAGGTGAATTGAGGAAGGTTCGTGCCAGGGCCAGCCGTTGACGCATTCCGCGTGAGAACTGCCGGACCGGCATGGCTGCAACGCGAGCCAGACCGACTCGTTCCAGCCAGCGGCCAGTGACAGCCTGCGGGTTCTTCAGCTCGCAGATCCGGGCGAAGAACAGCAGGTTCTCTCGCGCGGAAAGGTCCTCATATACCCCAATCCCGTGTCCGAGAAACCCGAGCCGATGACGCGCCTCGGCGCTCCGGGGAGAGTTGCCGAACACGCGTACCGCTCCGCGCTGGTAGGGTGAGAGACCCGCGAGGATACGGAGCAGGGTCGTCTTCCCCGCCCCGTTCCGGCCGAGGAGCGCGCAACACGAACCTTCCTTGATCCCCAAAGTGAGATCGCGGACTGCGGGGTAGTCACCGTAGAATTTCCAGAGTTGTTCAAGCTCAATGGCTTCGGGCATGGAAGACGAATTATCTTCCCGACGCCGACTGAACAGGAGAACTGCGGAAGAGCACGATCATGCCGACTGCCAGAACAGAAAATGCCAGACCAACAAGCCAGCCCATGTGCGCATAGATCTGCGGCTCCCCTTCGGTGACCTGCGGCGAATCGCCCTGGTCTGCGGACGCAGCATCATTGCCGCCACTGCGCAGCGAACCGGTTCCAGCAATGTCAAAAGAATACGCGCCGGAAGGCAGGACGTTATAGATGGTCGCCTGTGTATTGGGCTCCGTCCCGAGCATCTGCACATCTTTCCCGGAGAGCGTTACGCCCGAAGGAGCAATCAACCGCAGCGGGCTGGAGACCATGCCCTTGATGTTGACGTTCTCTCCGCGGAAGGTGAAGGGCGATCCAGCAGGCAGAACATAGTTGATCTGGAATTCTGTCTGTCCGGGTTTGATAGGAAAGTTGATTTTGAAGACGTCGGTCTTGCCGGTCTTCTCGGCAGTTCTCGGAAGCGGCATGCCCTGCGGCCCCTGCGCGTTGATGCGGACTTGGCCGTTAGAGGCTGGGGGCAGGAAGAACTGGAACCCTCCCAACTCTTCGTTATTGAACGTCTGTTTGGAATCGTTCTGCAGGACCACAGTCTCGTTTACCGCAATCTGGCTGAGTGATGGTTCCAGCACAAGCATCCGGTGCGCCACGTGTGCAACGGCCGGAGATTTGGTGGCTTCAAACACCGGGAGTTCCACATTCGACGTGGGGATGTTCGGAGTCATTAGCTTGTTATAGTTCACGCCCGCGTAGCTCGCCTGCAGCAGTTGCGGACCGCCGCCCGGCTCGTCATTTGCGAAAGCAAAACGCCCGCCGGCATCGCTGACGGTGGTTCCCAGCGTACGCATGCCTCCCTGCCCAGGCTTTACCAGTGTGATGCTGACTCCGGCCTGCGGCTTGCCTGTTGTCTGATTGACGACGGTGCCATCGATGGCCGCAAACGCACAGAGCGCTGTCGCGAGCAGCGCCGCCAGCAGTTTCATGCAATCGCCCTTCCGCACTCACCGCAGTACTTGAGGGCCTGCTTGAACGTCGCGCCGCAAGAGGGACAAGTGATGCCGGCCTGCAACTTCTTCGCGGCAGGCTTAGCGGATACCCGTGTCGGCATCAAGCTCAAACGTTTAATCGTCAATTCCATTTCGTTTAGTACGACGGCCAATTCCTTCTGAAGGGCCAGCTTTGTTTGGCGATAATCCTCGTCAGACAGCTTGCCGAGGCGGTACTCAAACTGGAGATCGCGAAGATTGTCATAGATCGCTTGTTTGCGATCTTCCAGATGTTGGATCGGGGAGACAGGAACGGGCTCCGGAACATCCTTCTGACGTACGAACAATACAAAAAACAGAGCGGCGACCGTCAGCGCCAGAGCGAAAACAACAATCATTTCCGGGCCTTTGCACCCTCTTTTCCACCCTCTACGGAATCGTCGAACTCGCGACCGAACTGCGGGCGAAAACGGTCGATCATGGCCTGGTCCTCGGCACTGATCACCTCCGCGGGCTTACGGTTCCTGCGAATGAATGAAGTGTAGATCCAGAATCCGAGAAGAACGGCCACCGGTGTTCCCAGCCATGTGATGAGATGCAGGGGCTGCGGCGAGGAGAGAGCGGCAACGCCTTCTTCCCGCACAAAAGTGCTGACGATCGCATCGTCAGCGAGGCCCTGACTCTTCATCTCGAAAATGCGTCGGCGCTTGGGGTCGGAAGAGTCGCAGCGCAGCATGGGGCAATCGCCCACCGTGTTCTTGCAGCCGCCACAGCGGCAGGCGAGCCGCGAGCCGACTCGCGCCACGTCCGTTGTCAGATAACTGGTGACATCCTGTTGCGCCAGCAGCGCCGAAATGACAAAAAAGAAAGCGGCGACGAGCTTAAGACTGTACCGTCGCGGGTGTGGTTGCAATGCCGACTACCTCCGTGCGCGCGTACTGCAGGCGCACCTTTCCAGGAACCAAACAGATAAGAGTGCCGAACAGCAGGACCCAATAGCCCATCCAGATCCATGAAACCAAAGGAAACAGGTAGAACTGGAAAATCGCCTTACTGTTGTCCGGCAAAACGCCAGAGTAGTTGACGTAGAGGTCTTCATTCGGACGCCGGCGGATGCCGACGAGTGACATCTGCTGTTGGCTCGCCTTGTAGAACCGCACCTCCGCCTGCAACTGCGTCACAGGCCGGCCGCTTCGTGAGACGTCGACAGTTGCCAGGCTGCTCTGGTAATTGTCGTTGTCGTTCGAAGCGACGTTCAGGAGCTTGAGATCATATCCGCCGAAATGAGTCGTCTGGCCGATGGCGAGATTCCGCGTTTCATGCTGGTTAAAGGCACTGCCGGTGAAACCGATGAACATGAAAACAATTCCCATGTGCACCAGGTAACCGCCGTAGCGGCGAGTGTTGCGCCAAGTCAGCTCAAAGGCTGACCGTGGCAGCGAGAGATGCTCCTTTGCCTGGATCGCACGGGAACCCTTCCAGAATTCACCCAGGATGGTGGCTGCGACAAAGGCGCAGAGCCCGAAAGCAATCATGGCGGCGATGTCGCGAATCCCCACGGCCGCCAGCGCTCCGATAGTCACGATACCCACGACTGTGGGGAACATAAACGCGCGCTTCATACTGTTCACGGAACTCTTGCGCCAGGCGATGAGTGGACCGACACCGGTCAGAAACAGCAGGAACAGCGCGATCGGTACGTTGACTTTCGTGTAGTAGGGAGCGTCGATGGTTTCTTTCTCGCCGGTAACCGCTTCCATGATGACCGGGAACAGCGTGCCCCAGAGGACAGCGAAACAGCTCGCCAGCAGGATGAGGTTATTGAACAGGAAGCTCGATTCGCGTGAGACGACGCTTTCAAGCTTCACGTCGCTCTTGAGATAGCGCAGATTTGCGACGATCGCGATCGCGGTGAGAACAGTGCCACCGATAAGAAATGACGTGAAATACGGCTTGACAGGAGATTGGGCGAAGGCATGCACCGAAGCGACCAGCCCGGTGCGAGTCAGCGTGGTGCCGAGAATACTCAGCAGAAACGTAGCCGAGACCAGCACCATGTTCCAGACCTTCATCATTCCCTTCTTCTCCTGCATCATTACGGAGTGAAGAAAGGCGGTGGCAGTGATCCACGGCATCAGGGAAGCGTTCTCCACCGGATCCCAGCCCCAGTAGCCGCCCCAGCCGAGCACTGTGTAAGCCCAACCCATGCCGAGCAGAATGCCCGTGCTCTGGAAAAGCCACGTCACGATAGCCCAACGACGGGTGGTGTGAATCCAGGCCTCACCAGGCTGCCTGGTTACCAACGAGGCCATTGCGAACGCGAACGGAACGGTAAAGCCGACGTAACCGAGATACAAAAAGGGAGGGTGGATGGCCATCGTCCACCACTGCAGCAGCGGACTGAGTCCGTTCCCGTCGCCCACATCGATGACGCCGCGTCCGGCCATCAGGACCCGGAAGGGACTGGCAACGAAGGTGATCATGCCAGCGAAAAAGGCCAGCGTGGTCATCATGATGGCCACGACAAGCGGCATCATGTCCCGGAACTTGCGCCGATTTGTAAATGTGACGACAGCTGTATATGTGGACAGCAGCCAACTCCAGAACAGGAGAGAACCTTCCTGTCCGCCCCACCACGCCGTGAACTTGAAGATGCCCGGCATGGCCTTGTTGCTGTGTGCTGCCACGTAAGCCAGGCGATAATCGCCGCTGGTGAGCGCGGAAACCAGGAGCCCGGAAGCCACTGTGAGCAGGAGCCAGGTGGCGTAAACCGCCCGTTCGGCGCTGACAACCAGGAATGGACGCCTTCCGTATTTGCCGGCGAGTGATGCGCCAACCGAAAACACGGCCATGCAAAAGGCAAGCAGGACCGATAAAGCTCCAAGATTTTCCATAATGCGGCTGCTCTTCTACTCTATACGCGCGCCTGAACGAATCGAGGAACGCGTTACCGTTATAACTTAGGACGCGGCTGAAACGCCGGGGCCAGAGCTGCTGATCCGACTGTTCGCAGGAGTCTCATGGGAAAGTCCGCGCTGTGCTGGCTTCGCCTGATATTTCGAAGCGCACTTAGCCTGAATCTTGTTGGCTTCGAACGTGCCGTCCGGACCCAAGCGTCCATCGGCCAGTGCCTGCGCATTGTCGCGAAAGGTGTCGGGCAGCGGATCGGAGCCGGAGTACAGCACCTTGAGGGTCTGTGCTCCCTGGTGGATCGTGAAGGTGGTCCCGGTCTTCTCTCTCTTGATGGAGCCGGGCTGCACATCGCCCCCCACCCGGAGCCGTTGCCCCTGGGCAGCATTTCCCATTTGGGCCAACTCGGGAATGGTTTTGTAATAGGTCTTCGTATCTTTGACTCCCCCCACCGCGAGCCACACGAGCGCCCCGACGATGAGGACCATCAACCCACCGAACTTCACATAGGTATTCATACAGAAGATATTTCAGTATAGTCCTTTACCATGACTGCTGAGAGGCGGTCTCCGCTAGGCCTTGCTCTTTTCGTCACGGCTCTTTTCCTGTGGCTTCACAGTGGATCGGATCACCATCACGCGATTGAGCACATCAAACCAGAACGGAGCGCCAAGGGACACCGCAAAAGTAGTGAACAGAATGCCGGCAATCTTGAGGAACCAGCTTTGTAGTGAACTGGGTCTCTTGCGCCAGTCATGCTCAAACTCCTCTTGCGATTGGCCGGGCTCGGCCGTCATAACCCAGCCGACGGGAATACCGCCCTGCGTCTTGATCCAACCTAATGGATCAGCCAATTCCACTTTTTGATCGCCTGCATTGCCCTTGGCTGCAATCTCAGCCCGGCCGACAATCACGGATCGCTGCAGTTGGTCCGTATACAGGTAGCGGGCGATTCCGATTGCGTCGACATTCATCAGGACGGCGATGCCGAATGCGACGGCTGCAATGATGATCTGCGTCCGACGCTTATACCACCCTGAGACCCGGTCCATCACGCCGTTGTACCACTCCTCGATGTTGCGGCGGACTCGGTCAATATCGTTTCCGGCGGCATCGATGAGGGGCAGGATAGCGCTTCTCACTGAAGGGTTCGCAACCTTCAGCACCGTCGCGCGAAGCTGAGCGACTGGCTGGGAGTCGCCTGCAGCCCCTGGGAGCGCCACTCCCTCCGGTACCGTGGCAGCAGGATTGAGAATGTCCAGCAGCGCAATCGAAAAGGCCTTGGCAGGAATGTAGGACGGCAGATTGCCCAGGCGACGGGGATTGAATTCGCCTCGAAACAGTGCATTTATGATGGGATGACGGTAGAAGGCGTCGACCAGGTCGCTTCGATTCCCATCACGCAGCAGTTCCTTGATTCCCTCGTGTAGAAAACGAGCGCGATATTTCAGAACAGTCTCGATCGCCTCCTTAATGGAGGAGCAGATCAGGCTGAGCAGCAGAAAGAGGAATATGAGACCGACAGCAACGTCTAGAATGTCTGAACCGAACAAGCTTACCTCCTCATCGGAGCGGCGCTGCCGCACAGCCGCCGCCCGGCATCAGACTAGCTAATCACAATTCACATATGACAATGTTGCCCATTGGAGGTATCCGGAATTTCTATGGCTGCTACTGCTGAAAGTTCTTTAGGATTTCATCATGTCTTCGAGCCCGGCAGTAATCCGGAGGCTCCAACGCTCCTGGTTCTTCACGGGACGGGAGGAGATGAGCACGATCTTTTACCCCTGGCTCACGCGTTGGCCCCGGGGGCCTCGGTGCTGAGCCCTCGCGGTAAAGTTCTTGAACGCGGAGCTCCGCGATTTTTCCGCAGGATCGCCGAGGGGGTGTTTGACCAGGCCGATCTGGCGGCTCGTACGACTGAGCTTAACGAGTTCATAAACGCAGCCTGTTTAAGGTATTCATTCGAACTGAGCCGGCTGGTCGCCGTGGGTTTTTCGAATGGCGCCAACATTGCGGCGAGCCTCATTCTGAAGTATCCGCAAACGCTCGGCGGGGCCCTTCTCCTGCGGGCTATGGTTCCGTTCACTCCAGCCACGCGCCCGGCGTTGAGGAACAAGCCGATACTGCTGCTGGCCGGCATCTCCGATCCAATCGTTGCCGCTACTGAAGCGGAGAGCCTCGAAGAGCTTCTTAGCAACTCGAATGCCGATGTAGAGCTCCGCTGGGTGGATGCCGGGCACGCGCTAAGCGGGGAAGATGTACAGGCAGCTCGACAATGGCTCCAGCAGTTCTACAGGTAAGCGCCACTTTGGGACCGCCCGACGCTCTCCGACATGATTTACCACGGTAAGCTGTAGAGAACCGGAGACTTCTTGGCCACGCTACCCAAGGCCCCTCATCTATTACGAGCACTGTCCCAAAACAGGAAAATCGCTCAAATTGCCGGCAGATCGGAGCTTACCGAAGCCCAGCGGTGGTTTGTTCGGGAACGGTCCTGGATCAACGACGTCCATCTGCAGCTTTGCCGGATCCCAGCTGCCACCTTTTTCGAACGTCAGCGGGCCGACTGGTTCCGGCTACAACTGGAAAATCTAGGGTGGACGGCGCATATCGACCGCGCGGGCAACGTCCTGGCCACGTTTGGAGAAACCGAGGGTCCGCGCACCCTCGTCGTTTCGGCTCACCTGGACACGGTGTTCGCCCCGAACCGGCCGGAAGAAGTCTATTTCGCCCCGGACGGGCACATTATCGGACCCGGAACCTCCGACAACGGAGCCGGCCTGTCGGCGCTTCTGGCGCTGTGCCGTGTTCTCGGCAGCCACCCAGGCCTGCATCCGTTGGCTTCTTCGCTGCTGATTGCAGCAAATGTCGGCGAGGAAGGGGAAGGTAATCTAAGCGGGATCCGCTACCTGTGCCAGCACTCCCCGCAGCTAAGCGCCGTACGGGCCTTCATAGTGCTCGATGGCCCCTCCACCGAACACGTTACGGCACAGGCCCTGGCAAGCTGGCGGTACGAGGTGACCTTCACAGGGGCGGGAGGCCATAGCTGGAACGATCATGGAACACCAAATCCGGTTCATGTGTTGAGCGATGCCATTGCGAGCTTCGTCCGCGCAGCCGACGCTTTTGTCTCCGCCGGCGACCGGGCCCAATGCTCTTACAACTTCAGCGTGCTCGAAGGCGGATTGAGCATCAATTCGATTCCCTCAAATGCGCGCGCGAAACTCGATATCCGTTCGGAAGATGCTGCCCTGCTGGCGGAGCTTTCGGGGATGCTTGCGTCGGCTGTCGAGCGGAGTCTCGAGCATGGAAACCGATCCGCCAAGAGCAGCCGACTGGCGGCGAAGATCAAGGATCTTGGCTCACGCCCAGGCGGCAAGCTCCCGGAGACTTCTCCACTGCTACAGGCAATTCAATTGGTGGACGCGCATCTGCACGTCAGGTCGCGCCTGCAGTGTGCGTCCACCGATGCGAACGTGCCGCTGTCGATGGGCCTGCACGCCATCTCCATCGGGGCAGGCGGCCACGGAGGGGGTTCACACACTCGTGAGGAGTGGTATCAGCCGGACGGGCGGGAGTTCGGGCTTCGCCGCATTCTCCTCCTGTTGGCCGTTCTCCACGACGAATTCTCACAGGCGGAAACATCCGTCGAGTGAGCGCTGTTGAAACACCTCTCCTCGTCAAGCCACCGCGTCTGAGGTGGCAGGCCGACCTGGCGCTTGGGTTCGTGGCGCTCATCTGGGGCTTGACCTTCGTTGTGGTGAAAGCCGCGCTCAATGACATCTCCACGATGTACTTCCTGGCGCTGCGGTTCGGCTTTGCCAGTCTGTGCATGACGCCAATGCTCATCCCGGTATTTCGCAGCTCGGGAGTACGTTCGGTCTGGAAGGGCGTCAGGGGCGGGCTGGTTGCCGGAGTGTTCCTTTGGGCCGGCTACCTGCTCCAGACATTCGGCTTGAAGTACACCAGCGCCGGGAATTCGGGCTTTCTCACCGGGCTCTATATTGTGCTGGTTCCGTTGATCAGCGCGGCCTTGTATCGAAAATGGCCGACCTTTCCGGAGCTGGCAGGGATCGCCGTTGCGACTGCCGGCATGACCATCCTCACGATCCCATCGCTTGACCGGGGTTTCCGATTCAACCGGGGCGACTTGCTGACCATCGGCTGCGCGGTGACGTTTGCCTTTCATCTGCTGGTGGTCGGCTATTTCTCCGCCCGCGAGCGATTCGAAGCCGTGGCTTTCGGTCAGATTATCTGCGCCGCCGGGTTGTCCGGGCTGGCGCTCTTTTTCGAATTCCCAAAGGCGGCGTGGACCGGCCGGACCGTTTTCGCCGTCCTGTTAACCGGCCTGTTCGCGACGGCGCTGGCCTTTGCGCTGCAAACCTGGGGCCAGCAATATACATCTCCGACACGCACCGCCCTTTTGTTCGCCACCGAGCCGGTGTTTGCCCTGCTGGGAGCGGTCGCGTACGGCGGAGAGCATTTGACGGTATACTCCGCGGCAGGGGGATCGCTTATCCTCGCCGGGGTCCTTACCGTTGAATTGAAACCAGGGAAGAGGGTTTGACATCGGAGTTAAGGAAGCCACCGATCGTACGAGCGATAGCGAAATTTCTCTATACTGTTAGTACAGTCTGTCCAGAGTCGGTTTTTCAAAGGTATTCATCGTAATGCAGTCCCCTCACAAACTGAAGCAGCCGAAGCTGCTGACGGTGTCCTTACTCCTCCTGACTCTGCTCATAGGTATCGTGATCGGAACGGTGGTCAACACCGGGGTGAGAGCGCAGAAGCAAAATTCCGCAGCCGCTCCGGATGCGACTCCGCTTACCGTTCCGGCTTCCGTCACCCTTTCGAACGACTTCACAAGGCTGGCGAAGAAGCTCCAGCCGTCCGTCGTCTACATCGAGTCTGACTACCTGCCCAAGGCAACAAAGCGCACCGGGCGCTCCGGGAACGATGGAGACGACAGCGGCGACGCGCCCCAGACTCCGAGCAGTCCGGACCCGTCCGACGTCTTCAAGCACTTTTTCGGAAAGCCTGATCCGCGTTCTTACCGCAGCGAAGGCTCGGGAACCGGCTTCATAGTGGATCGCAACGGATACATCATCACGAACAATCACGTGATCGACAAGGCAGACCGCATCAAGGTCAAAGTTAGCGGGGAAGAGGAAGAGTACCGGGGCAAGGTGGTGGGCGTCGATCCCGAGACCGACGTGGCGGTTCTGAAGATCGAGTCTAAACGCACGTTCACGCCAGTCCAGGTGGGGAACTCCGACAGCGTGGAAGTCGGCGATTGGGCCATAGCAATTGGTTCTCCTTTCGGACTGCAGGCCACCGTCACGGCTGGAATCGTCAGCGCAACCGGGCGCGATCTGGGCGCAGGTCAGTTCCAGCATTTTCTTCAAACGGATGCCGCAATCAATCCGGGAAACAGCGGCGGCCCCCTGCTGAACATCCGGGGCGAGGTAATCGGAA
>JAOAPP010000572.1 GCA_025462985.1 Bryobacterales bacterium
GGTTCGATCCTGACTGGCCGCAAGCGCTCGCGGAGTTGAAGCCTGGAACGCACCCGGTGGATCGGGACGCGTGCCTTATCTGGTTTCAGTTCTTCCCGCTAGGACTCAACGAACTGGTGACGAACACTTCAGATCTCGCAGCACTCGAACTGTTTTATCAGTTCAGAGGAACGTTTCGGCTGGCGGAGATTGCAGATACGTCACACCGCTTCCTCCACAGTCACCGGTACTGGCCGGCGGTCAAGAGGGCCTTGCACCACATCGAGCCGGACCAATCGCTTACCGATATGATCCGCCGCGTGGCCGCCCTCGTCAAAGGCCCCTCGGAGTTCACACTTACGATCGCTGCGATCGGCCTGATGACGCTTCGGCAGATCGGTCCGGCTTTTCTGACGCAGCCATACACACCGCCCGAAGATCGCGGGACGCCCGACGAGATTCTACGCAGCCGCACCACAGGCGCTAAATGCGGCCTATTCTCGAGGCGCAAGCCGCGCGTCATCATCGACGAGCGGGAGAAGGACGGCTGGTTTCCGCTCATTCCCGGTCAGCACATCACGACGGCCGCGGAACGCGACAAGCGACCGCATCACGCGACAGATCGCCGCTGCTCGTTGGGGAACGGTCCGATTCCGGTGGACTGCCGGTCAGGCACCTGCGGCACGTGCTGGGTGGGCATCCTGGGCGGAAACGAGAATCTTTCTCCGGTGGACGAATTTGAGAAGAAGCGGATGGGATACTTCGGCTATTGGGAAAATCCGTTCCATACGCCGGACGTTCCCACACCGCTGATACGGCTCGCTTGCCAGACCGTTGCCGGGGAGACCTGCAGTGTGGTGATCCCACCCTGGAATGGAGTGTGGAGTTCGGCACGGCGGGAGGCGTATGAACGCCTCCCAAAGCGGTGACCTACTTTTTGTTGGCCGAGCCTGGGGCGGCCATGCCGGCTTGCGCCTTCGCGGCGATGGGATCGGGCAAGACTTGTGCTGCGGCAGTCTGCACTTTATTCATGAACGAGCCGGCAACCACGTGGTCTTTGCCTGCCATCAATGCTTCGTAGCCCTCTTTGGCAACTTCGGCCGGGTCGTCTTTCTTGCCTGCACCCAGCTTCGTATCTTCCGCGCCGGCGCGACGGAAGAAGTCGGTGTCCGTGACTCCGGGCATCAACGCCGTTGTTGTCACGCCAGTGTCTTTGAGTTCCTCGCGCATACCCTCTGACAGGGAGCGGACGAACGCCTTCGTGGCACCGTAGATGGTCTGGTACGGGGTCGGCATGGCTGCCGCGATGGACGAGGTGAAGAGAATGCGACCGCTGCCGCGCGCGACCATCTGCTTCGCAATCGCCTTTGCCAGGTACACCGTCGAGAGCACGTTTAGCTTAATCATATTCAAGTCGGCTTCGAGATCGGTTTCGACAAATCGGCCGCTTACGCCGACACCGGCATTGAGCGCCGCGGCATCGAACGGACGCCCGGCTGACTCGATCTGCGATGCGAACTTCTGCAACTGCCCCTCGTCGGCCAGATTCACCTGCGCCGGCTCGACACTTACTCCAAGCGCCTGGAAGTCGCGAGCGGCATTATGAATTGCCACGTCCTCGGCGACCACCAGAAGGTCATAGCCGTTCTGCGCAAACTGCTTCGCCAGTTCGTAACCGATGCCGCTGGACGCGCCGGTCACGATCGCATATTGCTTGTTGGGAGATGCCATTGTTCTGTTCCTCCGAGGTGAGACGCCCACTTTCCTGAAAGTGGCAGATCGTAAGTTTTCGGGGAGACAGCTGAGAAAACAAATGCGGCGGTCTCTTTCGATACCGCCGCTTGAGAGGTTTATATGTACCGAAACGAAGCCTACGAACAGGCCGGCGTTAGCCGAATGTTCTGAGCGCCGTTACTCACTCTTATCGGCGCCAGTCTTCAATTTTTCGCGCTGTTCTTTGAGAATTGCTTTGCGACTCAGTTTAATCTTATTCCCCTCAAGGGCCAAGACCTTCACCAAAATCTGATCGCCTTCCTTCAGCTCATCGCGAACGTTCTTGATCCGGCTTTCCGAGATTTCGCTGATATGCAGCAAGCCGTCGGTTCCGGGGAAGAGCTCGACGAAGGCGCCGAAGTCAGCGATCCGAACCACTTTGCCCAGATAGGTTTTGCCCACTTCCGCAACCGCCGCGATGTCGCTGACCATCTGCAGTGCGCGGTTGGCGGATACCCCATCCGAGGCGTAGATGTTCACCGTTCCGTCGTCCGACACATCGATCTTGACACCTGTCTGATCGATGATCCCCTTGATGATCTTGCCGCCGGGGCCGATCAGCTCACGGATCTTGTCGGTGGGAATTCTGGTCGTGTAGATACGAGGCGCATACTGCGACAGTTGCTCGCGCGGAGTGGTGATGGTGGAATTCATCGTCTCCAGAATGTGAAGACGCCCATGCCGGGCCTGCTCTAATGCCTCGGCCATGATCTTGGTCGTGACGTTTGGAACCTTGATGTCCATCTGAAGAGCGGTGATGCCGTCCTTCGTTCCGGCAACCTTGAAGTCCATGTCGCCGTAGTGATCTTCCGCGCCGGCGATATCGGTGAGAACCGCATAGCTATCACCTTCAAGCACCAGCCCCATGGCGATGCCCGCTACGGGAGCGAGAATCGGTACGCCCGCATCCATCAGTGAAAGAGTTCCGCCGCAGACGCTGGCCATGGAGCTGGAACCGTTCGATTCCAGAATGTCGCTGACGATGCGAAGCGTGTACGGAAACGACTTCTCATCGGGAATCACCGGAGAAAGCGCACGCTCGGCAAGGGCTCCGTGTCCGATTTCACGACGGCCAGGACCGCGCATGAATCCTACTTCACCGACGCTGAACGGCGGGAAGTTGTAGTGGAGCATGAAGCGCTTCGACGTTTCAGCGGCGTCGAAGAGTTCGATGCGCTGCTCGTCATCCTTGGTGCCGAGAGTGGTCGTCACCAGGGCCTGCGTTTCGCCGCGGGTGAAGATCGCCGAGCCGTGAGTGCGAGGAAGCACGCTGATCTCGCTCCAGATCGGGCGGATCTGAGGGAAGGCGCGGCCATCCGGGCGACGCTTGTCCTTCAACATCTCGTCGCGGAAAATCCGTTCCCGTAGCGCCTCGAATGCTTTGGCGGCTTCAACCTGTTCCGCTTCGTCAGTGAACAGCGCAATGGCTTTCTGTTTCGCCTGGTCTACCCGGCTGTAGCTTTCGATTTTGCCGTATTTCTGGGTATTGAGAGCGTCGCTCAGTTCGGCGCGAACAGCGTCGGAGACCTTAGCGGCTACTGCTTCATTGCCAACCGGAGGAGTGAATGGACGCTTCGGCTTGCCCGCCAGTTTGACGAGTTCCCGAATTCCCTCGGCGATCTTCTTGCAGCACTCGTGGCCAAACTCGATCGCTTTGACGACTTCCGCTTCAGAAGCCTGGTTCGCACCCGCTTCCACCATCACGATGCCCTGCTCTGTGCCGGCGACGATGATGCTTAGTTTCGCGTCCTTCGTTTGGTCGTAGCTCGGATTGGCGCGAAATGTTCCGTCGATGAAGCCTATGCGCACGCCGCCGAGAACGTGGTGAAACGGCACGTCGGAAATGGCAAGCGCAGCGCCCGCGCCCACGATTGCGAGCGGGGCAGGATCATTTTGCGGATCGGCGGAGAGAACGAGCGCAATCACCTGCGTCTCGTGGCTGTAGCCTTCAGGGAAAAGCGGACGGATCGGACGATCGATCAGCCGGCTGGTGAGCACTTCTTTCTCGGAGGGGCGTCCCTCGCGTTTGATAAATCCGCCGGGGAACTTACCTGCGGCGTACGTGTACTCGCGGTAATCCACCGTGAGCGGAAAGAAGCTAGCTCCAGGCTTCGGCTTCTCTGCGGTAGTGGCGGTAACCAACACCACCGATTCTCCCGAACGAACAACAACAGACCCACCGGCCTGCTTGGCAATCTTGCCAGTCTCAAGCGAGACTTTTGACCCGAAGAGGTCAATTTCAACTGTATGCGTCATTAATTCATTTCCCGATGCGTGATCCACAACAAGTATCAGCTACTGCAATGCGCGGCGAGCCGCTGCCGGCTGTTCGCGCGGACCAAGTTCAGGATTAAGTGAGGACTAAGAGCTAAACGGAAGGAAAGTCCGCTTACTGAAGCGGCGCTACGCAAGGTCTTTGCACGGAGAAAGGGAACAGTCACCGGCGCAAGTCCCGCGCCTACCATGAGAACCGAAAACTAGCGACGAATTCCAAGACTCTGAATGAGAGTTTGGTAACGCTCTGGACTGCGATCCTTCAGATAGTTGAGCATTTTACGGCGACGGGCCACCATTGTGAGCAGTCCACGCCGAGAGTGATGATCCTTGTGATGGGTCTTGAAATGCTCAGTCAACTGCAGAATACGCTGACTCAGCAGCGCGACTTGGACCTCTGGCGATCCTGAATCCGACTTGTGGATTTTGTACTTGCCTATTACTTCCGACTTTTGTTCTACCGCCAGGGACATGCTAGAAAACGATACTCCTCGTCTTTACCTAATCTCGATTTTTTGCTTCTTCCAGAGTAACACAAACCTTTGCACGTCGAAATAGCGGTGGAACTGCCGCCGTGGCCGCCACTTAGAGGGCAGATCCACCACCACAGAACCAGTGGCTATGGCAACCGACAGTGGATTCCGAGAAGGCGAAGTTTCGGAGCGACGATCGAGGGAAAGCGTATTACTTCTGTTGCGGTGGCTGCAAACGAAGTTTGACAGCAACCCTGACCAATATATAGCACGCAAGCCTTCGAACCTGGTCCAGCTTGCGCGAAGTGACGATGTCCGACGAACCCAACCCGGAGCTGATTGACATGCGCCGGCGGTTTTGGATCAGTCTGACCCTTACAGTGCCGCTGCTTGTCCTCATGTTTGTCCGCGTGGGAGGCGCTGTTCGCTCGTGGGTGGAGCTGGCGCTTGCCACGCCGGTCGTGCTGTGGCGCAGCTGGCCATTCTTCGAGCGGGGTTGGGCATCAGTTGTGAGCCGGAACTTTAATATGTTCACGCTCATCGCGCTCGGCACCGGCGTGGCGTTTGTGTTCAGCATGGCAGCTACTCTTTTCCCTGGCGCCATCCCTCCATCCTTCCAAGGGCCGGACGGCGAACCGCCGATCTACTTCGAGCCTGCCGCGGGCACGGGCGGCGCGTTCTGGCCGGCAACGGTGCGCTGCTCCAGGACTCCGGCATCTCCTTGAAAGACTTGGGCGCCGAGGCCGATGCGGCGAGGGGAAACGGCGAAACGGTCCTGTTGATCGGGGTGGATGGCGAGTTCGCTGGATTCATTGCGGTTGCGGATCCCATCAAGGCATCGACGCCGGAAGCGATACAGATGCTGCACCGCGAGGGCGTACATATCTCCATGCTGACGGGCGACAATCGCGCCACGGCGCAGGCAGTGGCGAAACGTCTTGGGATCGACGATGTGGAAGCGGAAACATTACCCGCGCAGAAGGCCGAGGTGGTGCGGAAGCTGCAGGCCGGCGGACATAAGGTGGCCATGGCTGGCGATGGAGTCAACGATGCGCCTGCTCTGGCGGCGGCCGATGTCGGGATTGCGATAGGCACGGGACCGACGTTGCTATCGAGAGCGCGGCCATCTCGCTGGTGCACGGAGATCTGAGAGCCCTGGTGCGCGCGGTGCGTCTCAGCCGGGCGACTATGCGCAACATCCGCCAGAACCTCTTCTTTGAGTTCATCTATTACGTCTTGGGCGTTCCCATTGCGGCCGGGCTGCTCTACCCTTTCTTTGGGATTCTGCTCAGCCCGAAGATGGCCAGCGCGGCCATGACATTCAGTTCGGTTTCGGTAATTACGAACGCTCTTCGGTTGAGAAAGGTCCAGCTCCAAGAGCAGTCGCGAGTCCTAGCGAAACTCAATTTCGCAAGCTTCATCACACCATCAGAAATGCCAGCGAAGCGCTCCAGTCCCGCGCCAAAAGGGCGCGCACGCAAGAAGTTTGACTCTGGGAATAAAGACAGGGTTCTGTCGGTAGCCCGGAAGAGTTTCGGATTCGACGCCCTGCGGCCGGGCCAGGAACCGGCCATCGACGCGTTGTTGGATCACCAGGATTGCCTTGTCGTTATGCCGACCGGATCCGGTAAGTCTGCGATTTATCAGGTCGCCGGCATGATGATGGACGGCGCAACCGTCGTGATCTCCCCATTGATTGCTCTCCAGAAGGATCAGGTTGATTCGATCAATGAAAGTGGGGCCGCTGAAGCGGTTGCAATCAACTCAACCCAGCGCGGTCAGGAGGCGCGAGTAGCGGTCGAGAAGATCGAAGACGGGGATGGCAAGTTCATCTTTCTAGCGCCTGAGCAACTGCACCGGCCCGAGACGATTGAGCTTCTCGAGCAGGCTCACGTCTCGCTGTTCGTCGTCGACGAGGCGCACTGTATCAGTGAATGGGGGCATGACTTCCGGCCCAGCTATCTCATCATCGGCCCAGCGATTGAGCGACTCGGCCATCCGGCCGTTCTCGCCATGACTGCGACTGCCTCGCCGCAAGTCCGCGAAGAGATCCAGAAGCGGCTGGGACTCCGCGATCCCAAGGTGATCGTCCAGGGTTTTGATCGGCCCAACATCTCGCTGCGCGTCGATCATTTTCAGACCGTGGACGAAAAGCTGGAGGCGCTGGTTCGCCGCGTGGACTGGGCGGACAAGCCCGGGATCGTGTATGTCGCAACGCGCAAGAACGCCGAGACGGTGGCGCACGAGCTCTGTGAGAAAGGCGTCAACGCGGCCGTTTATCACGCGGGCCTGAAAGCGGACGAGCGATCCGCGATTCAGGAACGATTCATGAATGGCGAGACAGACGTCATCGTCGCCACAAACGCCTTTGGTATGGGGATCGATAAAGCCGATATCCGTTTCGTGTACCACTTCGATATCAGTGAATCGCTGGACAATTATTACCAGGAGATCGGCCGCGCGGGCCGCGATGGCGAGAAAGCGGAAGCCATACTATTTTTCCGGCCGCAGGATATCGGCATCCGCAAGTTCCAGAGCGGCGAAGGCAAGATCGGTGTGGACGAGATAGAGAAAGTAGCCGAGGCAATTGCGTCGGAGAACCATCCTATCGATACAGAAGTGCTTGCAGAGGAGACCGATCTGTCGGAGCGCAAGCTGGCGAAAGTGATTCACCGCCTGGAAGACGTCGGGTCGCTTGAGGTGCTGCCGACCGGCGAGGTCCAGATGGATGGCAAGGTGAATACGGTGGAAGCGGCAGAGCTCGCGGCAGAGGAGGCGAAACGCCACCAGGAACAAAAGCGCGAGAAGATCCGCTACATGCAGGAATACGCCGACATCTCGGGCTGCCGGCGGGAACACCTGCTGCGCTACTTCGGCGACAGCTACGAGCCGCCTTGCGGAAATTGTGACCGCTGCGAAGAGACTGGACCTAGAGACGTGAAGGACATACCGGTGGACCCGAGTGTCGGAACGCGACGCGAAGTAGCCTGAGGCGCTGGCGCTGCATCGAAAGATCCTGGGGCGGCAAGCGATGGTATTCTGTAATCGCTCCCCGCCCCCAGTTTTCAATGGATTTTCTCGCCGGTCTCAATCCCCAACAACGCGAAGCCGTTGCCCAGGTAGAAGGACCACTACTCCTTCTGGCGGGCGCGGGCAGTGGCAAAACGCGCGTTATCACGCATCGTATTGCTCACCTGATTGAAACGCACCATGTTCCGGGGGCCGCGGTTCTTGCAGTCACGTTCACGAACAAGGCTTCACAGGAGATGCGTGGGCGCGTCTCCAATCTGTTGACCAATGCCGACAATGGTCCGCTTGTATCTACCTTTCACTCCTTCTGCGTGCGGATGCTGCGGCGTGATGGCGCAACGCTGGCGGAGGTTCGGCCTGGTTTCACGCGCCAGTTCACTATCTACGACGACGACGACCAGGTCGCGCTGCTGAAAAGTATCTATCGGCAACTCGGGCTGGATGAGAAGTTCATGCAGTATCGCGCGGTGCTGTCGCGCATCAGCCATGCCAAAAGTCATCATCAAACGCCCCAGGATTGGTACAAGGCTGCGACCGATCCCAAACTGACGCGTCTGGCCAAGATCTATGAGCAGTATCAGGAACGGTTGCAACAGGCCAATTCTCTCGACTTCGATGACCTGCTGCTTGAATCGGTCCGGCTGCTGAAGCACGACGATGCGCTGCGGGCGCTCTATAACAGGCGCTACGAATTCGTCATGATCGACGAGTATCAGGACACTAATCGCAGCCAATACGAACTGATGCGCTTGTTGACTGAACGGCGCCATAACGTGTGCGTCGTGGGCGACGAAGACCAGTCGATTTACGGATGGCGCGGGGCCGATATTCGCAACATCCTGGATTTCGAGCGCGATTATCCGGATGCGGTCGTGATTCGCCTGGAGCAGAATTATCGCTCCACCAAGAACATTCTGGAAGCCGCGAGCGCCGTTGTCGCCAACAACAAAGAGCGCAAAGGCAAGTGGCTCTGGACCGATTCCGAATCCGGCTCGAAGATCGGATTTTACGAAGCTCCGGATGGTGAGAACGAAGCGCTATTCATCGCGGATACGATCGAGAAGATTCTGGCCAAGAATCCGGCCGAGCGTGTTGCCGTTCTGTATCGGACCAACTTTCAATCCCGGCAGATAGAAGAAGCGCTGCGCCGCTACGGACGCAAGTACCTGGTCATCGGTGGATTCAGTTTCTATCAGCGCGCCGAAGTCAAAGATCTGCTGTCGTATCTTAAGGCGCTGCTCTGCCCGCAGGATTCGATTGCGCTGCTGCGCATCATCAACACGCCGGCGCGAGGGATTGGCAAGGGCACCATCGAACAGATTGAGGCCTATGCGCTGGAGCGGGGAACCAGCCTTTGGAACGCACTGCCGAGGATGATCGAAGAGAAGGCATTTCCGACACGGGCCGAATCTGCGATCAAGTCCTTCCTGCGAACAATGGAGAGCCTGACCGAGGCGGTGCAGACCAAACCGGTACACGAGGCGCTACGGGAGATATTTGAGAAGACCGGCTACGAGGCGATGCTGAAGGCGGACGTTTCTCCGGAGGCCGAATCGCGCATGGGCAACCTGGAAGAACTGCTGAACGCGGCCGCCGAAGCCGCCGAACGAGGCGAAACCTCTGCTGAGTTTCTGGACCATGCCGCCTTGATCGCCGACAGCGACGCTCTCGATGAGCAGGCTGCGGTGTCGCTGCTGACGATCCACAACGCCAAAGGGCTGGAGTTTCCGAACGTCTTCCTGGCCGGCCTGGAAGAAGGCATCTTTCCGCATAGCCGTTCGCTTCTGTCGGAAGCGGCGATGGAGGAAGAGCGACGCCTCTGTTATGTGGGCATGACGCGGGCTGAAAAGCGGCTTTACGTCACTTGGGCGCGGTATCGCAGACGCTTTGGCGGAGGTCAGCCCGAGGTTTGCCTGCCATCGCGCTTCCTGAACGAGGTGCCGGCGGGTCTGCGCGAAAAGCTTTTTGCCGGAAGCGAGCCGCGTGGCCAGGAAGTGGATCTGTTTTCCGAACAGAACGATGTGCGTGAATCGGTGAAGCGCAATCTGTACACCGGGCGCACTTACAATTCGGTCGATAACATCGCGCAGTTCTTTTCGGAGCGCGGTATGCCGCCTCCTTCGGGTTTGACGCGCCGCCCGCCGCCCCCGGCATCTGGTGCGCCGCCGATGCCGCCGCCTGCTGCCTCTGAAGAAGCAGCGGCGCGCGCGCCTGGGCCGAAACAAAGCGCACCACCCGCGCCGGCCCGACCGCCCGTTTCGCCGCAACCGCCGTCACAGATGACGCTCAGACCGGCGCAAGCACAGCCCACACCGTCGTCCCGATCGTATCCGCAATCGAGGCCCGCGGCAGCCCGGGGCGCCACCGGATTCAAGGCCGGGGCCACGGTAAACCATCCAAAATACGGCCGTGGTACAGTCTTGCGTCGCGAAGGGGACGGCGAGGATGCGAAACTAACTATAAGTTTCCCGGGTTACGGGTTGAAGAAGATTGTCGAGAAGTTTGCAGGTATAAAAATTAACGAATGAATACAAAGCACGTAGAAGGTAAAGAAGAACGTAAGCAACTGAAGCGCGCCGCCAGGAAGAAAGCTGCGCCGAAAGCCAAGCGCGCCTCTGGCGTGGCCCGCGGTTCAGCTAAGAAGAAAATCCGGCCGGCTGCGAAGGGTCAGCGCAAGCGCTAAGATTCAGCGGTGAGCCGCAGATTGACAGGACGGTAGAAGTGCCTGCCGTCCCGCTTTTCTGTTAGTGTCGGTTCCCTTCCAGCTGTTCAATGCGCTTCGTCAGGGCTGCAATCTGCTGATCCTTTGTTTCCAAAGCGCGATCAACCTTCTCCGCCCAATCCTTCATGCGTGAGGTCCAGCGGCTTCGGTTTGAATGGGAGCGGCGTGACGTTCCGAGCGAGCAGCCTGAGTATCAAATGGGGTCGTGATCACTTCCCGAGGTGTGGCGGTTTCGCGTTCCAGGCTCTCTTTGATCTCGGTCAGGAAGATTTCGATGTGATTTGGTTCTGGCACGTGGTTTAGTTACCTTCAGTATCGAGGAGAGTGATCTGGGCCAAGAGGGGGACGCAACGAACTTGAACCCGTATCTGCTCATGCGCGGCGGACGCCGGTTTTTGTTGACCGGATTCCTATTCCAGGCGTGGCAATGGAAAATCCGGCGCGGTCCATCGCGTTTTGGATATATGGGTTGCGTTTGAACCAGCGCCAGACATTTCCCGTCACCAGATTCTCAATGCTCAACAGCGAGATCCCGACGTCAATGCCAATCACGTCCGGATTGACCCAGAGCTTCTCGTTTTTCCAGTGCGGATTGAAAGCGTCAGTGAACCCGTAACGCTGGTAGTTGCGGTCTCCATAGGTTTTGCGCATCCCGCGCAAAACCGGGAGACAGATTTCTGGAGAGAACATCAGCGATCCGGCAGCCGCACAGGGCACCAGCGTTCCGTTGATCGGTCCTTCGTCCGGCGGTCCTCCCCATGCGACGTATCCGGATGGACTGTCCGATGCGGTGATCCCCCACATATCGGCACTGTAGCCCGAGTACATGGGCCTCAAGCTGACGCAGAAGTCGCGATGTGCGTACGTGGCGACCTTTGAATTATCGAAGTAGTTGACATAGGAGGGATCGCCGTCCATCTGGTGGCGGAAGTCGATCCATGCATGCGAGTATTGGTGCGTAAACAGCGGTCCGCCACTGACGAATTGCCAGCCCGCATACTTCACTTCCGGCCGAAGCCACGCGTACCAACTCTTGGGAGGAATCGGATGACGCGTCGATCCGATCGCCAGAAGGTACAGCGCGGAAGCTTCGCTATAAGCGTTCCAGCGTGCTTTGAGGAAGCCGGATCCCGGCATCACACCATGGGACAGCAGGAACTCATCCCCGTTCAGCATCCACGTGAAATCGACTCGTTCAAAGATCTGCCTGGCGAGAATCTGGATCTCGTGATCGGTCTGAAAGTAACCGGCGGCCGTCAAAACGCCGCACAGGAACAGGGTCGTATCGATGCTCGAGATTTCCGAGTTGAGCTTGCGGGTGCCGGTGTGAATGTCCAGAAAGTGATAGAACCACCCGTGGTCATGGAACGCATGCTGCCAGAAGTAGCGAAGGGTTAACAGCACTCGCGCGCGCGCGTTTTCCTTGGGAATCCAGCCCCGGCTGGCTCCGATGCAGAGGGCCGTCAACCCGAAGCCGGTCGCGGCGGAACTGCCGACATCTCCCCGGCCGCCGGTGCCGTTCATGCCGGCTCGGTCCAGTACGATCCCGGTATGAGGCCCGACCTGCTCGGTGAAGTACAGAAAGCATCGCTGAGCGTAATCGTCCAGGAACTGACGTTCGTCCGCAGTCAAGGCTGGAGAGATGTCAGGTACCTTCGTGGCCGCATGCGCACTGCGGACCAAAAGTGATGATGCAGCCGCGGTTGTCAACAAGAACTCGCGGCGCGAGAAGCCGTCATGTCTGCGTCTCACGTCGTACGATTGCGCCCGTTTCAATAGTGGGAAGAGAGCAGGCAGAATCTCACGCCCGGCTGAACTTTGCTCAATCTCAAACTGCACCCATCTTAGCGGGCGGGCGAGCAGCGTACAATCCCCAGGTTCCGTTAGGACAAAGGAGAGCAGCGGCGTTGGGGCCGCCCCCTCCTTTGCCTACCGTCAGGGAGAAAGCTAGAACTCGAACCGGGCCTGCAGGGTAACTACGCGTCCGCCCAGCGCGGATTGCGCCACGCCGAAGAGCGGATTGCTGGTGGTCCCGTCGAAGCTGATCTGCTGATCCCGCGCATCCGCGGAAAGCGGAGTGAGATTCAACTTGTTGAACACGTTGAACAGATCCCCACGAATTGTGAGTCGCGCGCCCTCTCCGAAAACCGGCATCTTCGGCAGGCCGAACGATTTCTGAATTGTCGTATCGACATTCAGTAAGTTCGGGCCCCGCAGATAGTTTCTGCCGACTTGTGGAGTGGGAGGAACGCCGGTTCCGGAATAGTTCGGAATGGTGAAATAATTCAAAGCGCCATTCGCGAGATCGGAAGAG
>JAOAPP010000599.1 GCA_025462985.1 Bryobacterales bacterium
CGGGAGGTCTTGTCACGATCGTAGCGCCATGCCTCACAGGACAGTCGGTCGAATGCGTCGTATCCCCAAACAGCCCTCCAGCTTACGGGTCAAATATAGTCAACCTCAAATGGGGATTGCGAACGTCCTGGGGAGATCACAATTCGATCTACGCCGGAGGCGGCACTCAGCTCTCGCATGCAGGCTGGTACCGCGAAGAGTTTCGTAAAGAATATCGCTACAGTTTCAAACGGCCACTATGAATCGGTCATCGGGTCAGGCCACCGTCTTACCAATGCACGATGAATACCGCGGTCCACAAGTCGGCTTCGGGACCGCTGCGCGAGATGATCCCCAAGCCCGTTTCTGGCCAGAAGAGGACCCGAAATGCAGGTAGCAGGACGGCTCCTTGCCGTCAGCCCGGGCAAACAGGCTCTGGTCCACTGTTAGGTGATCTAAGCATTCGTCCCCCCGTGTCGGCTTTGCTATTTGCAGATTAGGCGAGGTGCAGGCGTCAAAAATCGACGAAGCTGATAATGTTTGTTGAGGTCTGCCCTCCAGAATTGGATAAGGCGCAGCTCGATGATGTTCAGATAGGCTTCAACCACGTGGTTGAGATGTGCGCTCCGCTCGTGCTCGTTTTGGAGGTGCGCTCTTCCTCGCTTGAGCGGGCGCCGTCTTCTTTTTCGCAGCCGGCTTCCTCCGTTGTACACCGAGGCCCCGTTCCAGTGTGGCTTCGAGCAACTTCTTCTCCGGCGCTGTCATCGTTCGATTGAAGTTATCCGGACGGCGTTCAAGCAATGCGTCCAGTTCGGCCAGCCATTCGAGCGAGGGCCGAGCCGGATGACCGTCAAGTTGCCGCACCAGATTCAATGAGGCTGCGAAATCGGGAATCGAACGATAGCACTTCAGCGCCCTATCGCGATCGCCGAGTTCCATCCAGACGTCCGCAGCCTTCGCTAGCTGACCGGTTTCCTCATAGCATTCGGCGGCAAGCTTCGGCTTGGCATCGGGCAAACGCTCCAGGATTGTCAGCGCCTGTGCGTGACGTCGGCTCTTCATCAGAATCTGCACCGAGCGTTGCGCTAACCGATCCTTGCGCGCCTTCGCATCGGGCAACCCTAATGCGTCGAAAAACGGGGGGAGGATCTCCTGCGCCAAAATCGAGTTGTCGCCTGCTTCGAGGTGTTGATCAAGTTCGTCGAGCCAGAAACCGGCCCGGGGCGAAATCTCAACAATCAGCCAAGCGGGAAGTTCTTCGCGGGCCCTAGTTATTTCCTGAACGGCGGTTGCGATCCTATTCAGACGGTCCTGTCCCTGACCCTGCTCGGCCGCGCCAATCGTCTGGATCGCATTCGCCAGAAAATACTTTCCGGCGCTGCGCGCCGCTTCGGCCGCGTGCTGATAAAGATCCAACCGGCCGAGTTCGGGGGAGAGGCTCTTCTTTCGAAAGCCGAGCTGAAAAGAGACCTCCGCCAGCATCAGGTACGTAGCTTCCCGCGCCTCCGGATCGGTGACGCAGTTGAGGTCGCCAGGAAGGCCGAGAAGGCCCACCGCCTGCCGAGCGCGCGACCACGCCAGATCGGGTTTCACCGACACAAGCTGCCGGGCATCCTTCTGGCTGCGCTGAAGCCGCTCCTCGACATCCAGTTCCTCTTCTTCGAGGCAGGTCCGTAACGCCTCGGCGGTGATCGGATGCAATGCAAGCTCGGCAGGTGGCCGAAGCAAACGCCCGACCTCCTTCACAATCAGTGGTTCGGGCGCGGCGTCAACCCAGAGCAGACGCTCGGTCGGCCTTGAAAGCGCAACCCTGAGCTGATCGATGGCAAGACGCCGGGTTAGAATGTCGGCGGCTGACGAAGCCCGATCATTCACGATATGCTGCAGCAGGGAGCCCCCATTTAGTAAGCACACAGAGTGGAAATCCAGCCCTTTGGCTTCGGCCGGTGAAAGCACAAAAGGAATAATTTCGCTGGGCAGGTTTGTCTTGTCGAAGGCTATGAGTGCAAGCCCTTCGCGAGCGCTGAGCGAGGTCAGCAGGGGCGGCAATTCAGCCCGCGGCACGGCAGCATAAAGAATCTGGTCCGGCCCGTCATCGTCGATTTCGGCGTACCCTGTTCCCGAAGGGCGGTCCTGTTTATGGAGATAGTCGTAAAGATCCCATACCCGATTCACCACGTCGGCAATGCGGCGCGGACTGCGAAGATTTACGGTCAGCTTGAATTCCTGCGGCTGGCCGATCATCGAATGCAGCATGTCGTTCAGCCAAGCCCATTCGAAGTCGGTGGGGCGGACCGTCTGGGCTTCATCCCCCGCCAGCAATAACGAGGCGGCGCTGCGACCGTGGCTGTAGCGGCGCGCGAGGGCCAGCACGACAAAAGCTTCGAGGGGCGTTAGATCTTGCACTTCGTCAACCGCGATGCAGCCGTAGTCGAGAAACGTAGATTCGATCTGGCGCGATCCGGACGTCAGCGCGCCTGCTGCGCGCCATGCCAGAGCAAGTTCGGGGAAGTAACGGTCAGCGAGAGGCGCATCGGACATCCGTTCGAGCCGCCGCGCGGCTTCAAGAACGCCATCAACGGCCGATCCCAGATACCGAGTACGCTGAGCGCGATAGGCACTCTCCGGCAGGCGCACGCGCTCGGCTTTGGCAAAGCGCCCCGCCGGCTGCGGCATGGCCGCGCCTATCAAGTGCGCGTACATCTCGTCATACAGCGCGTCTATATCGTTGGACCACGCGCCGAGCGACCGCTGGTAGTTGAACACGTCGCGCCGGAACTGCGCACGGGCTTCGGCAGGATCGGCCTCGTCGAACTGGCCGCTCAACAGCTGGGCCAGAAACCCCGGGTAAGTGAGTACTGTGAAAGTTCGGGTGTTCGAACAGAACCTGTCAAAATAGTCGCGCGCAAGTGCGGCCAGATCCTGTGAGAAGGTCAGGTACAAAACCCGAGCGGCGTGGGAAGAGTCTGCAGCATGCAGCAGCGCGGTCGTTTTGCCCGAACCGGGATGCCCTTTGAGAATTCGGGCGGCGCCATGACTGCGTGCGAAACGCGCCTGAGGCGAAGTCCACGGTTCCGGCGCATACTCGGTGCCGCGGAGATCGGGTACGGTAAGCAGCAGATAATCGTTCGACGAATCACCGGGTGTCAGCGGCGCATGGTCGTCGTGATGACGGATGTCCCGTAGAAAGATCGCCTCGGACTCGGCGCGGAATCCGGCGTCTTTGAATAGCGTCGCACTTGCCGGGGCCCACCATGCATAGAAATGCGAGCCTGAGCTGCCTCCTAGTCGTGAACGACGCCAACCGCGATTCACACCGTGGGTAGATTTGTATTGCAGGCGGCTGATGTCAACGGCCATCCGCTGGAGCACGAGTGCGGCGCGTTTCCCGACCGGCTCATCCCGCCGTTCCGAAAGCATATCGTGGAACTCCTGATGGCAATAGACGGGACGGGGAGGGCGGGCAGTCCGGAACTCCTGCTCAAAAAGAACGGGATGACTCAAGGG
>JAOAPP010000609.1 GCA_025462985.1 Bryobacterales bacterium
CCATCGTGTGAGCCACCCCGGATCGGAACCTCGCATAGCTCTCCTCGATCACGCTGGTCTTCTCTTCAGGATGAATAGCTTCGTCCCACGCACCCTCCTGCACTTCACGCAGTGTCTTGCCAAGGTAGTCGGACACCTGATCATTCGCGTACTCGATCGTACCTTCAGGCGTGCGTGTATAGACCAGGCCTGGAATGGTCTCCAGCGTCAGCCGAAGGCTCTCTTCGCTTCTTCTCAGCTTCTCTTCAGCCGCCTTACGGTCGCTGATGTCGCGAAGAAAGATGGTCGTCTTGTCTCCGAATCGTCCGCAGGTTGCCTCGCCATGGAAGCGGCTGCCGTCTGGCCGGACGGCGAGATACTCGCCGGATGACCTCCGTTGCTCGAAATCCGGCAGGAGAACGGCGGCGGATCTCCCGAGCATCTCTCTCTCAGGCAGGCCGAACATCTTTGCGAGCGCCGGGTTGGCGAAGAGCACCAGGCAGGCGTCGTCCGTGAAGAGGATACCGTCCGGGCTTGTTTCGGCGAGCGAGCGAAACTCCTCACCGATCGCCATGCGAGCAACGTCGGAGCGCAGCTTTGCCTCGAGGATGGCTTGGGTCAGCAGCATCGCCCCGACGAAGACCGCGAGCCTTAGTAGGGATGCTTCACTGTGCACAACGTGGAAGGGCGGGGGCAGGAAGCAGAATTCAAAGATGCAGGCCGACACGAAGATGGCCAGATAAGCTGGTCCACGTCCTCCATACAAACTGCTCGCCACGAGCGCCAGTAGAAAGCACGATGACGGCGCGTTTAGATGCCAGGCAATCAGCCCAGCAACAGCGCACAAGAGCACAGCCAAAGCGTAAGCACGTGCGTCAGGGCCGCTACCCGATTTCATCGCACTCTCGTCGGAGATCTACCTTAAGTTTGCGCGTTGTTAAGTGTGCGCGTTGTTGGTGATCTCCCAACCATTCTTACAGAGCGAGGGATAATCTGCGCCGTAGAACAGAGTCTTTGACCATCCTTTGCAGGGCTGAAAAAGCAGTCCGCCCGCGAGATGGGGGACTGCTTATCAGATGCCTGTTGCACTCGCCCCACCTGAAACCTATCTCGGCAGAACAGGCGAAGATTCCTGTGGGATTTTCCTGATCTCGCTCTGCTCCAGATGAAGATGCTCCATGACCATCTGGGGCGGCAAACGCCGAATCCACTGGTTCAGGGAAATATCTGAGAAGACACTGCTCTTGAACATTTCCAGGAAGACCACGTCCTCGGTTCCGGTGTTCTCTATCATGTGACCTGCCACGGCAGGCACAAACCCGACGTCGTTGGCATGGAAATCCATAGTGCGCGCTTTGGCCGAGGAGGCGAACACGGTCATGCGCCCGGAACCGGCAAGCCAGTATTGCCATTCGGCGGCATTGGGATGCCAATGCATCTCACGGATAGCACCCGGTTTCAGAACAACAAGCCCCGCCGCGACCGCTGTGGAAGCGCCGAAGTTCCGTGAATCGACGATCCTCACGCTGCCTCCGGCATCCTCAAAGTTCGCCTTCATCGAGCGCATGGAGAACACATACGAGATCTTCGACTCAACGGCTTTACCGCCCACCACCCGCCTGTCATCCTCCACCGCTCCCGGGATAGTTCCCGGGAAAATGTACTCTTCTTCCTTCGGAAACTTCGCCGCCGCCTCCCTGGAGATACCCATATTCTTCAACAGAAGCTCGGTTGGCGTATGCGCCACCCACTCAGATAGCAGAAACGTCTGGTACTCGGAGAAGGTCCCCTGGTCGAACACCAGCAGGAACTCGCACCCGTCCGGGCCCAATCCCTGGATCGAGTGAGGATAGCCGGCAGGAGCTACCCACAGATCGCCCACGCCGACATCATCGATGGCGATTGTTCCGTCTGGATTGAGTACCGTAACCCGAGCTGACCCATAAAGCATGTAGGCCCACTCATTCGCCGTGTGCCAATGCAACTCCCGGTAGCTACCCGCGGTCAATCGCATATTCACACCGGCTAGATCCTTCGAATCCGGAAGCTCCTTTTGCGTGACCTGACGCGTCCATCCTCCTTCCTGGATGCGCCGATGCGCCAGATCAAAGGAGTACCAGAACGGGTTAACATCACCGTGGTCTGTATCGGGCGGGTTATTGGAACTCCCATTCTCTCCCAGCAGCGCTTTGTTCACAGGGCCCGGGTTGCTGGCTGAATGATCCATCGTGCCTTTATGAATGGTTTCGCTGCTCTGCGCCCGAGCATAGCTGGCGAGCACGGCACTCGCGCCCAAGGTTGCGGCTGCCGCTCCCAGGAAGGAGCGTCGATTCGGTCGGCTGTCATCCTGCATGGCTGTTGCTCCTCGTGCTTTTGGTCATGCCTTCATTAGAAGGCGAGCGGCATCGATTCGTCTAACGCTATCTTTGGTCGTCAGTGATAGAAAGCGTGGATCAGTGAGTCCCTCTCTTTACGTGCTCTTGCAGCGGATCGGAGAAGCTCATCGCTTGGCTGTTGCCTTAGCCACCGCCAGGAAGTTGCGCGTCAGCAGCTTGGCGCTGTCTCGCAGCACGGCAAGGCCGATCTCCGATCGCACCTTTTCACGTGTCAGGCTCTTCACGGCGACAAACCTTCGATGCTGTCTCGCAAGACCCTCGGGAAACAAACCGACTCCCATGCCAGCCGCTACAAGCGCGAGTGCCGTTTCCATCTCGGCGGTCTCCTGCACTATCTGTGGCGAGAATCCGGCCCTCTTGCAGATACCAAGCCAGGCATCGTTGAACTCCG
>JAOAPP010000617.1 GCA_025462985.1 Bryobacterales bacterium
GAACGCGGAAAGTTTCGTGTGCGCTGGAAGCCGGCTAGAATCGTCAAAGCAGTCCCTTACGACACTCCGATCGCCGGGTACCGCACGAACACGGTCAACACTCTCCGGCTCTGGAAAGCCGAGGCAATAGAGTCATTTGACTTTCAGGCTTTCAACGCGGGGGACTACGTTGGATCCGTCAGAAGCAAGATGCAGTCCGAGAACATCTCGAAAGTCTTGTATCCCAATGACGAGGAACTTAAGGGAAAAGAACTGAGGCTGGAGCAGCAATACTTTTTTGTCTCCGCTTCGCTTCAAGTTCTCATCCGGCTTTACCTGAACCAAGGCAGAAAGATCGAACTCTTTCATGAGAAGTGGGCGGTTCAGATGAACGACACGCATCCGTCCGTCAGCGTGGCCGAGTTGATGCGTCTTCTCCTGGACGAGCACGGTTTGGATTGGGATACGGCGTGGCAGGCTACTGTGAAGACGCTTGGCTACACCAATCACACACTGCTTCCGGAGGCTCTGGAGAAATGGCCCATCCAGCTGTTTTCGAACCTGCTTCCCCGGCACCTGGAGATCATCTACGAGATCAATGCCCGATTCCTGGCAGAGGTGAAGGCGAAGTATCCGGGCGATGTGGAGCGCATCCGCCGGGTTTCAATCATTGACGAAGAAGGCGAGCGCTACGTCAGAATGGCGCACTTGGCCACGATCGGCAGTCACGCCATCAACGGTGTGGCGGCATTGCATTCGGAGTTACTCAAGAAAGATCTCCTGCATGACTTCTATGAGCTTTATCCCGAACGCTTCAGCAACAAGACAAATGGAATCACTCCACGCAGGTGGCTGGCACTTAGTAATCGGCCTCTTTCGAATTTGATCACCAGTCGGATCGGTGACAGATGGGTCAAGGATCTTGAGCAGCTTCGAGCCTTGGAAGCTCATATTGAAGATCCGGCCTTTCGCGAAGACTGGAGGGCCGCACAGCATGCTGTAAAGATTCGGCTTCGGGAGTACGTTGCGGAAAAGACCGGCGTCGAGATCGACCCTTCGTCGATGTTGGACGTGATTGTCAAACGAATTCACGAGTACAAACGACAACATCTGAAGGTTCTGCACATACTCACCCTTTATAACCGGATCAAGAAGAATCCGGGCGCTGCTGTGGTGCCTCGCACGTTCCTGTTTGGCGGCAAAGCCGCGCCTGGCTATCGCATGGCCAAGCTGATCATAAAACTAGTAAACTCCGTTGCGGAGGTGATCAATACGGACCCGGACGTAGCCGGCAGACTTCGCGTTGTTTTTCTGCCGGACTACAATGTCAGCTTCGGGCAGCGCGTCTATCCGGCGGCCGATCTGTCTGAACAAATTTCGCTCGCCGGCAAAGAAGCGTCCGGAACCGGAAACATGAAATTTGCGCTAAATGGCGCATTAACGGTCGGCACGCTCGACGGAGCAAATGTTGAAATTCGGGACGCCGTTGGCCACGAAAACTTCTTTCTGTTTGGCATGACGGTCGAGCAGGTACAAGAGCTGCGTCAGCGAGGCTATCACCCCCGGGATTTCTACAACGCCAATCCGGAGTTGAAGCAGTTGGTCGATGAACTTTATTCCGGACGCTTCTCACGCGGGAACCAGGAGCTCTTTCGCCCGCTGCTGGACTCGCTAATGAATCGAGATGCGTACATGCTGTTTGCGGATTACCAGTCCTACGTCGATTGCCAGGATCACATCAGCACGGTTTTTGGCGACACCGATCGCTGGACGCGGATGTCGATTCTGAACACGGCCCGTATGGGGCGATTTTCTTCCGACCGTGCAATCCGTGAGTACGGAAAAGACATCTGGCACATTGAACCTGTTCCTGTGGAACTGAAAGAGCTCACACGCCTTTAATCGGGTTTTCGAATCCACCGCTGACCATCGAACGTGTCGGTATCTTTCCCCCAGGTGCCGAACTTCGAAGCCATCTGGCCGCCATCAACGAAAAGCGTAGCGCCTGTGATATAAGACGCGCGTTCGGACGCCAGAAACATCACCGCTTGCGCCACTTCCTCCGGCTCTCCTCCGCGACCAAGTGGTATGTGCCTGAAGTAGTCCGCGAGCAGCTTGGGACTCTCGAAACTGCGAGCGGTCAGTGGAGTTCGGATCAGTCCCGGACACACTGCGTTGATCCGAATGCCGTAAGGACCAAGCTCGTTCGCCGCCGTGTGAAGGATGCCGAGCACTCCTGCTTTGCTTGCATTGTAGGCAATCAGATTGGCCTCTCCGTCATAGGAGTTGGTGGATGCGGTCAGGACTATGGAACCGCGGCCATGCTTCTTCATTTTCTGCGCAGCAGCCTGGACTGTGTGAAACGCACCGCTGAGATTGACGGCTAACGTCCTGTCCCAAACGGTGGCGCTCGTTGCGAACACGTTCTGCTGGGAGGCGATCCCGGCGTTGACCACGACGATTTCCACGTCTCCTGCGCGGGCGAACGAATCATTTATAGATTGGCGGCTAAAAACGTCCAATACATGAGCTAGCGCCCCGATAGACTGAGCCGCATCCATGAGCCGATCGGATTTCAAGTCGAAGAGGGAGACGCGGGCTCCCGCTCCGGCCATGCTCTTCGCGCTGGCGAATCCAATTCCGCTTGCGCCCCCGGTGACAACAACGTTCTTGTTGGAAAAATCAGATGACATCCATGCCTCGCCACACCCTGCCTGCTCGATACTACACTGACGAGAGCCTATTTCAAGACGAACTCGAACGCTTCTACTGCAATAGCTGGATTTGCGCTGGACGTACAGCCGCCATCCCAAACGCGGGCGATTACTTCCTCCGTGACGTCGGCGTTGAGAGCATCATCGTAGTGCGTGAGTCCAGCGCATCCGTGCGGGCGTATTTCAACGTCTGCCGGCATCGCGGGACCCGCATCTGTACCGCAAACGAGGGCAGACTTTCGGGACGAATCCAGTGCCCATACCACGGCTGGACGTATGGCCTGAACGGGCAACTCATCGGAGCGCCGCACATGGATGTGCCTGGCTTCGCTCATGGCGACTACCCGCTCCACGCAGTTGCGGCCGAGGTTTGGGACGGCCATATCTTCCTTCACCTGGAAAAATCGCCGCCCCCGTTGTCGGACCAGCTTGCCGATCTGCCGGTCAAGTTTGCGAACTGGCAAATGGGTGGACTTCGCCTTCACAAGCGCATTGTCTACGAGGTCAAGGCCAACTGGAAGCTGCTGATCCAAAACTATAACGAGTGTCTGCACTGCCCGTTATTGCACCCTGCTCTCAATCAACTGACCGAGTATCTGGGCGCGGACAACGAACCTCCAGCCGACACATACATTGGAGGCTCTATGGGGTTTCGAGGCTCAGCCGAAACCATGAGCCTGTGCGGTAAGCGGGTCGGGGAGTTTCTTCCGGCCCTGACTGACGCGGAATGCAAGAAAGTCTGTTATCACGCGATCTACCCCAATCTGCTGCTCAGCCTGCATCCCGACTACATGATGCTGCACACGCTCTGGCCGAAGGCAGTCGATCACACGCAGGTGATCTGCGAGTGGCACTTCCATCCAGCCGACATGGACAAGCCCGGTTTCGACGGAAGCGACGCCGTGCAATTCTGGGATCAAACCAATCTCGAGGATTGGCGCGTTGTTGAACTTTCCCAGGCCGGTATCCAGTCGCGCGCCTACACGCCGGGCCCTTACTCGCCTCGTGAATCTCTGCTGCAGGCGTTCGACCAGTTTGTTCTGGACCGGGAACGCGAGGGTAAAGGCGTCTAGGCCCGAATCGCCTTACATCGCCTGAAAACGAAATACCCAAGCAGTGCGAACGCCGCGCACCCGCCGACCACCTTCAGTTCGAAAATCACCGGGGAAGCTGTGTCTCCGGGAGGAACGATCGTCAGCACAATGGCGACGATCGTCACCGCCAATCCTGATACTGAGACAAGCTTGCCTGCAAAGCGCAACCCGGCGCCGAAGATGTAAACAAACGGGATTAGCGTAGCCATTACCGTCATGTCCACCAAAACGTCGTAGCCGGAGCGAAGACTCTCTCCAAGTTGCGCCATAAGCAAAAACATCGTAGCCGCGACCAACTGGACAGCCAGCGAAACATAAGGGGTGTGCCAGCGCGCATGAAGGCGCGCAAACGCACTTGGAAGATAATGATCCAGCCCGATCGCATAGGGCAGCCGCGTATTGCCGGCGATCCATGCATCCACCTGTCCGGCGAACGCAAGGCTGATCAGGATAGCCAATCCTGTTTCGACAGATGGCATTCCCAATTTTGAAGCCGCCACCGCACCTGCCTGCGCCAATCCCGTCATCGGGCTGATATCCGCGGGCCTAAGCACAACAAGCATAGCCGCGGTGCCGCAGATATAGAACAGCGAACATCCCACCCCGCTGATCACCGCTGCGAGTTTTACATTCTTCGCCGGGTCGTGGATTTCACCGCTCAGGATCGGCGCCAGTTCCAGGCCGATAAACGCGAACGCGATCTGCGACCAAAAGTTCAAGGTCTCAAAGTGAGCCGATGGGAGTAACCGAAATTGCGTCGCGGAACCCCAGCGCCAGGCTGAGACCACCGCCAATATCGCCAGAACGGCAACCGTCATAAACAGCGCGCTTCCGCCGAACGCGGATATCCACTTGGCCACTCGGAGCCCGAAGAAGTTGGCGAGAAAGGCGGCCCAGAGCACCAGCAAGGTTGCGGGCAGCACGAAGGCGCGTTCTTCCGCAAATCGGTGCCCGGCCGAGCCGAAAACGAAGGACGCCATCGCTACGCCTGAGAGCACCAGAGACGGCAAGTAGAGAAGGTTGGAGATGAAGTAGAACCAGGAGCACAGAAACGCATGCCCGTCGCCGAAAGCTCGCTTGGTCCAGATGTAAAAGCCTCCAACCTCCGGGAACAGGGCCGATAGGCGTGCCACCACCACAGCTGAAGGAATGAAGAAGAACACAGCTGCCAGAATCCAGAGCAGCAGCGAGCCCGGGCCGGCGTGCGCCGCGGCCGCTATCCATCGCAGGCTGGCGATCGCGCAGATATTGAAGAGAACCAGGTCGCGGAGGCGCAGTTCCCGGCGTAGTGTGGTTGCGGAACTCTTGGGCGCATGAACCGCGGGCGTCACGTAACAGTCAGATTACAAGGTCCGTTTTGGCCCGGTAATCCCAGCCTCAATTGGTCGCGGGATTTGGCAGAATCAGACCAGATGCAGAGCGTGCAGATTTTTGGGGTAAAGAACTCGCAGGCGACCCGCGCGGCGGAACGGTTTTTCAAAGAGCGGCGCGTCTCCATTCACTTCGTCGACCTGAAGGTGAAGCCTATGTCTCCTGGTGAAATCAAGAGGTTTATCGATCGCTTTGGCCTCGGGTCGCTTCTTGATCCGGGAGGAAAAGCCTACGTGGACGCCGGGTTGAAATACCTGAAACTCTCCGACTCCGAACTGCTGGCCAGGATTGAGAAGGAGCCTGGATTACTGAGGCTGCCCCTTGTCCGAGCCGCCAATCGGCTCAGTATCGGCCACGATGAGGATGCCTGGAAAGTCATGCTGACCGCCCCAGCGGCTAAAGTAACTTGACGGCCATGCTCTCCAGGATTTTCGCGAGTTCGAAGTCCCGCTTTGTCACGCCGCCGGAGTCATGGGTCGTCAGGTCGACCACCACGCGTCCGTAGACATTGAACCATTCAGGGTGGTGGTTCATCTTTTCAATAAGCGGGGCGCATCCGGCCATGAATCCGATCGCGTGTGCGAAGTCGGGAAACTTATACTCGCGATGGAGTTTTGCATTCACCAGCGTCCATTCGCGAATGCTCTCCAGTTCCGCCGCGATTTCATTCTCACCCAGTTTGTGCGCTGCCATCTTTGCGATTGTACGCCCGCCAGTCGCCTGACTCGATAACCGGCGAAGCTCCGGGACTCTGCGCAAGTATGTACGACCACGCAAGTTGAGTGCTGCCGTCCGCCATCGTCGCGCGAATCAGCCGCCGCTCGTATTCCGAGCCCTCCTCGCTGTCGAGACGATCCAATATCCGATCGAGATCCCTGAACTCGATCAATTCTCCAACCACCCGACGGCATGCATCATCGGACGAAGCCATACCCGGATACTCGCCTAAGTGAAACAACACCCCAGGAGCCGAAGCAGCCGTAATGGACAGGATCCCGGCCGGAGTCAAAAGCGTATGCCGGCACTCCTCCTGCATCAGCGTTCCGTACACAAAAAGGTATGGCGACGAATCGTGCGGCATGTTACACCCGGAGATCGTCAGGATTACTTTGCTCCGAAGCCGGAGCGTTGGCAGTCTGTGATTCCGTAAGCCCGGTGCACATCCTCAAGCGTTACCGTGCCAAGCACATCGTCCGGCCTCATCCGGCTAATCACCTGCACGCTTTCCTGCAGTGACAACAGTCGAAGAGCGGCATCCAGCGGTTCGTCCGGATAGAGCCGCATCCCGGCCTCCGGAGTGATGTGGCTCGTCGCTCTCTTCATCGCGTTTTCTACCCGCAGCGGCTGGAAATTGCGCTTCTCTTCCGCCGACGGCAGATTCACTCCCTCCAGTTGGGCCAGCATCTTGAAAAAGGCCAGCTCATGCAGGCGTCGCGATATCAGGTAGGCGGCCGTATTGGCGATCATCACCGGCAAAATGATCACATAGCTGGCGCTCACTTCGAACACCATGAAGATCGATGTGATGGGAGCACGGAACACTCCTGCGAAAAACGTACCCATTCCCACCAGCATGTAGGCTTCGGCGGCAGCGCCAAAAGGCCAGATCCGGTGCGTCATGCCCCCGAGCGCTCCCCCGATCATCGCGCCGATAAACAGCGCTGGAGCGAACATCCCGCCCGGAGTTTCCGCACTAAAGCAGAGCACGGTGACTACTATTTTTGCCAGCCCCAAATACAGCAGCATGTCCCAATTGAATTGCCCGTGCAGTGCGCTGTTGATCGCGTCGTATCCGGCGCCCATCACTTCGGGAAACCACAAACCCACCACGCCCGTGAGAAAGCCTGCCGCTGCCGGCAACGCATACTCGCGCCAGTGGGGAAGCTTGTCGATGTGCTTTTTGCAAAGCTCAATTACTGTGATGAACAGTGCTGACAACGCGCCGCCCACCACTCCGATCAACAGATAAACCAGCAGTTCAGAGGCGTTGGCAAGCTCAAAAGACGGGATCCGAAACAGCGGGGCATTCCCCAGAAACGCGCGCATCGTGACCACGGCGGAAACGGCGGCCAGCACGATCGATCCCACCGCCGTGGCGCTCCAGTCCGCAAGCACTTCTTCCAGAACGAACAGGACGCCGGTAATCGGGGTATTAAACGCAGCGGCAATTCCGGCCGCCGCCCCTACCGGCGCGATCAGGCGCATGCTGCTACGAGGCAGATTGAATATCCGGCCTAGCCGCGAGGCCACCCCGGCACCCATTTGCAGCGATGGGTCTTCAGGGCCGAGTGAATTGCCGCTGCCGATCGAAATCGCACAGGCAATAAACTTCCCGGCAATGGTGCTCGACGAAACATAGCCGTCAGAAGTGTAGATCGCCATCTTCGTCTGGTTAACGCCACTGCCTTTCGCGCGCGGAAACACCTTCCGCACGACAAAGCAGGCGATGACGGCTCCGATCGCCGGACTCGCCAGGCGTGCGAAGCGGAATCGCCCCGTGAGAGCTCCCAGCGATGTCCAGGTCACCAAATCGATGGTGATATGGAACAGAACGACCAAAATTCCCGAGAACACTCCTATGAGGAGCGCCAGCAGGAGAAATCGTTGCGCTTCGCTCAAACCTATATGCGCCAACCGAAACTGAACAGACTTCCAATGCGACCTGAAGCCGGCGTGCGCTTCGTTCGGCTTGACGTCTGCCGGAGCGCTACTCATTGCTGATTCGTCCTATTGCCAGGTCGATGGCCCGATTCGGCGGAACGCTGGCCGGGCAGAATGACGAACGATTTTGCCAGACCTGTGCGGCGGTGCGCTGAAGGGCCAAGCTGTAGTCCTCTTCTGAAGCGTGCGGGCGGGCCAGCAAGTCGCGCGCGCTATCCAGTTGGTGCTGTGCTACTGGGGTCGGAACCTTCTCCAGCAGACATTGGTTCATTTCATTCACAGTCCGGGAAAGCAGACGCTGGCTGCGGCGCAACCGTTCCTGGTAACTGATATTCGGCAGAACCGGGTCGAGGTCGATCACAGCGTTCGTCAGTGTGAGCGCGGCCTGCGCGTCATGGTCATTGGGGCTGACGCGTAACGCATGCTGGAACTCGTGCCGAGCCGCCACATAGTCGCCGTTCGCAAAATTCACTTCACCCAGTCCGCGATGCCCAAAGCTGTTCTGAGGGAAATTCAGTTCGATATTTCGGAAAATCTGCGCCGCTTCCGACATAGCTCCGGCCTTCACCAGAAGGAAGCCTATGTTGGCTCGTTCCGCGGGATCGTTCGGAGAGGAGGAGTAGAGCTGAAGCAGCTCGGCAACTTCATCGTTCCGGCGGCCGGCGGCATGCAGTAGGCTGACCAGCTCCCATCGCGCTCTGCGTCGTTCCGGTACGGCCTCCGGAGGCCAGTATTCGTATACAGCCCGTTGGTAGGACTCGATTGCCTCACTGGTTTTCTTCCGCTTTAGAGCCACCTGGGCGAGCGCCAGATTGATTCGTCCGTTGGTGGGATCCTCCTGCGCAAGCTGTTGCAGATGTGCCTGCGCTTCGTCCAGATGGCCGGCCTTCAACAGCGCAATCCCAAGCGAGAGCCGGTAGTCCTGCTGGTCCGGAACGAAAAGGAGCGCCTCGCGGTACTGATCTAAAGCGGCCTCCATTTGTCCCTGACGCTCGAGAGCCTGGCCGTCAGCGTAATGCTGTTGCCCTAATGAGAGGCGTTCCCGCTTATAGCTCGAACTGATCGCACCCGTCACGGCGAAAGCTCCTATCAGCACGATCGCGACGGAGACGATAGACCGTATGGTTGTAAACCCGGCGAACAAGCGAGATCTCTACTTCCAGCATAAGGCGACCGCTGATTATTTGTTTTCTGAAAGATCGTGACAGGTGGCAGATCTCGGCAACCCTGCCAAACTCGGGGCCCTGTTAGAATTACAGCGACACACGATCTCGGTGAGACTACGTGCCGTCCCCAGCCAATGAATCATCTGAAGCAATTGATCCGGGAAGTGCCCGACTTCCCGAAGCCCGGAATCCAGTTCTATGACATCACCACGCTGCTCAAAGATAAAGAAGGATTCCGGGAGACCATCGACGCCTTAGGAAAGCACTACCAGCAGACCCCCGTGGACGTAGTGATCGGAATCGAGGCTCGCGGGTACTTCTTCGCCCCCGCCATGGCCTTGGCCCTGGGCGCGGGCTTCGTTCCGGTTCGAAAACCTAGAAAGCTTCCTCACCTCGTTAAGAGCGTGGACTATTACTTGGAATACGGTACGGACCAGCTTGAAATCCATGCCGACGCAATCGAGCCGGGGCAAAACGTATTGATTATTGACGATGTCCTCGCAACGGGAGGCACAGCCTCGGCGGTGGCTCGTCTCGTGGAAGAGGTCGGAGGCAATGT
>JAOAPP010000636.1 GCA_025462985.1 Bryobacterales bacterium
CCCGACATATTCAACAGAGTCGAAGCTTCCATCCCCTAGCGGGCGATCCAGTATCCACCGATCATGCCCCCGTCCCCGCTACGCGGAGCCGTATCGCTCCTCGGGAGGCTATTCAAACCTGGGAAAACGAAGGCGGTTTACGGGCCAAAGCGATCCAAAGAGCTTGACACTAAGCCGCTTCTTGACCCTAAGACAAGAAGATTTCAAGACGCCGAGAGAGCAATGCCTGACGGCGTTGCCAAACTGAAAGAAAAAGATGATCATAAACAAAGAGCTGACGAGAAAAAGGCTGGCGAAGCGTCACAATCGACACGCAGCAGATGCAGGTGCACGAGTGAGGCTTTCCGAGCCCGACGTCCGAACACCTGAGCAGATAAGGGCGGCACGGGACGCGAGCCGTCCTGATGTCGCCGACCGACAGGGTTTGAAAGCGCACAGCGTCGCTCCATCCACACGAAATCTCTCCCGCCCTGCGGTAGGCAACGCGGCGAAAGCTGAGGTGTAGCGTTATGTTCCGGGCCAGCGTGAGGCTGTTCTCGACGAAGTGTCCACACTGCCGATCGATCGAGTTCAGAAGCGTAGGCGTCCGAAACGCGGTGGAGAGAGTGTTTGAACGATTTATTCGACCTTATCGGTGCTCGCTTTGCGGCCACCATTTCTTTCTATTCCGATTCGAGGCTCTCACTGCGAGTAAGGTATCGAAGCGCCCCGCGTCAAAGCGCTGGTCCACTTAAGTTTGGTGGTTCGCTACCGGCAGCTTCCGCGGGACGGCGATGAGCGGCAACTTGGGCAGAAGTCTGGGTGTCCTCTTGGTTTAACATCGCTATGGATTCAAGAGTTTGGTGAACCGGCTGCGTTTTCTCGAGCGGCTTCATCTAAGGTCTCGACGCAACAGAGAGGGTGAGCTTGATAGAGCATCTTCGGCCGCACGGCCCGACAGAGAAAATCCTGAAAGAGCATTCAAAAGTCCGCAAAATCGCCTTTGTCGCCGATTACTTGCCGCGGAAGTGCGGTATCGCCACATTTACATCGGACCTGCTTACCGCAGTGGCCGCCGCTTATCCTCAGAGTAACTGCCTATCTGTGTCGGTGAATGATCTAAAAGCTGGTTACGCCTATCCTGAGGCCGTCCGCTTTGAGATTGAGGAGCAAGATATCTCCTCCTATTTGCGGGCCGCCGATTTTTTGAATATCAGCAACGTCGATATCGTCTGTCTCCAGCATGAATTCGGCATATTCGGGGGCACGGCCGGCGGCCATATTCTGGCCTTTTTGCGCGAACTCAGGATGCCTGTTGTCACCACCTTGCACACGGTTCTGCGCGAGCCGAGAGCAGATCAGCGCCTCGTCATGCGGGAACTAATCTCGCTTTCCACACGGCTCGTCGTGATGTCCGAGCGTGGCCGGCGAATGATGGGCGAGGTCTATGGCGCGCCGGAGGGCAAGATCGATCTGATCCCCCACGGTATTCCCGACGTTGGATTTGTCGACCCCAGTTACTTCAAAGATCAGTTCGGAGTGGAAGGCAAGGTCGTATTGCTCACGTTCGGGCTTCTTTCGCCAAATAAGGGTATTCAAAATGTCCTCAATGCGCTTCCCGAGATCGTCTCAGAGTTTCCGGAAGTAGTGTATATCGTGTTGGGCGCTACTCATCCAAACGAGCTGCGGGAGCACGGCGAAGCTTACCGGCTTAGCCTGGAAATGCTCGCAAAAAAAAATAACGTCGAGAAGAACGTCATCTTTTATAACCGCTTCGTAGACCTGGAAAATCTGAAAGAGTTCATCGGTGCTGACGACCTTTACATCACGCCCTATCTAAATGAGGCTCAGATCACTTCGGGCACCCTTGCCTATACCTTCGGCGCGGGCAAAGCTGTGATCTCAACTCCTTACTGGCACGCGGCGGAACTCTTGGCGGACGATCGCGGCGTCCTGGTTCCGTTCGGCGACGCCCCGGCGATCGCACGTGAGGTGATTGCCTTGTTACGTGACGACACACGTCGTCACGCGATCCGCAAAAACGCTTACAAGCTTGGGCGCGAGATGATCTGGAGCAACGTTGCTCAGCAGTACATGCATTCCTTTGAATTATCCCGTTTGCAAGCAGGTGCGCAGGCGCGAAAATCCCTGGCCACGAAAACACTCGACCAAAAGCCACGCGAGTTGCCAGAGCTGAAGCCGAATCACCTTCTACGCATGACCGATTCAACGGGAATCTTCCAACACGCCATCTTTAGCGTTCCGAATTTTCTCGAAGGTTACTGCACGGACGACAACGCGCGCGCCTTTATTCTTACCATCCTGCTCGGTGAGTTGGGAGACGATTCCGAACAGGTGAGAACACTCGCCACAACGTACGCGGCTTTTCTTCATCATGCATTCGACCGGGAGACACTACGTTTCCACAATTTCATGAGTTTCGATCGACGCTGGATGGATCGAGAACAGTCCGAAGATTCTCAAGGCCGGGCGCTCTGGGCTTTGGGAACGGCTGTCGGTCGATCTCCGTTCCGAAGCTTTCAGATGATGGCCGGGCAACTGTTCGCTTTAGCATTGCCGACGCTGACGACACTCACTTCTCCTCGCGCATGGGCCTTCGGTCTGATCGGTATTCATGAATATCTGCACCGGTTAAGCGGGGACAGCATGGTGAGCCAGACGCGAGATCTACTGACCTGTCGTTTGATGGAGATTCTCGACAAAACCTCCCAGCCCGGTTGGGAATGGTTTGAGGAATCGCTTTCTTACGACAACGCGAAGCTTCCCCATGCCTTGATTCTTAGTGGACAGGCGACGGGTCAGCAGGCCGTGTTTGAACGAGGTTTGCAGACCCTGCGCTGGCTGACGGAGTTGCAGCTATCCGAGAAGGGCCATTTCCGTCCCATTGGCACGAACGGATTTTATCGTCGAGGCGGTACCCGCGCCAACTTTGATCAGCAGCCGATCGAGGCCCAGTCAACTGTTTCCGCCTGCCTGGCAGCCTATCGGGCGACATCCGATCGGTGGTGGTTCAAACAGGCGCAACGCGCCTTTGATTGGTTCATCGGCTGGAACGATCTCGGTTTGGAACTCTACTCGCCTGAAACAGGCGGATGCCTGGATGGGTTGCACGTCGACCGGGTCAACAGCAACCAGGGCGCCGAATCCACCTTGGCGTTCCTGCTTTCCCTCGCCGAGTTGCAGCTCGCCCAAAACATGCTCACAAGCTTCAAGCAGCCAATCGCCTCCAAAGAGTAGGCGTTCTTACTTTACTGTTATTCCTCTCAAAGCCAGCCATGTCGATTGACGTTACACGGACCACCATAATCCTGAAGCCTGATCAGTCGCGCGTACTCCTCCGGCCGTTCACTCCCGGAGATTCGTGAGCTTCCGGCACACGTGCGTGACTCTCGAGCTGGTTTCCTGGTAGGTTCAGTTTGCGGAGGCAGCAGTAGCGATGACGCAGGAAGCAGTGGTGGGAGTAAATGACCTGGAGCAAT
>JAOAPP010000649.1 GCA_025462985.1 Bryobacterales bacterium
CGCCGGCCTGACCTGCTCCGTATTGTCGGCGAGTGCAGCGACGAACCGCCTGTATAAGGTTCGGTGTGATCGATTAGGATCACCGCAGCCGTGCTCGTCCCAGAGGTTCTGTATCAAGAATGAGCGCGCTTCGTCGGTCGGCACGAGCGCTGCCGCGGCACATACGTTTCGCGGGAAGTGCTCTGACACGATCTGGTATTCGCACGCGAAGCGAAAGAGCTGCGCCGGTGTCAGGCGCGCCGAACGGATCGCTGACAAAAGCTCGTGCTCTAGGACGCGGTCGATCGCCGGCCGTAGAGTCTCCATCAGGTCTTTGATCGCATCGTCCATCAGTACGGATACCACCACGCCCGGCGTTGTTCGGTACTCGCCTCGACGCAGACATGCTTCATGCGCGTGTAGTCGAGGATGGCGAACTCCGACAGCTCGGCACCAATCCCACTCATTTTGCGACCGCCCCAAGGCGCTTCGGGGAACGCCACGTTTACGTCGTTCATCCACACCATCCCGACATTCAGCTGCGGCGCGATTCGCTCGAACGTAACGGTGCTCGTGGTCCAGATTGACGCTGCCAGACCGTATTCCGACGCGTTTGCAAGCGCTACTGCGTCGCTCTCGGAATCGAAAAACATCACCGGCATGACGGGACCGAAGCACTCCTCCCGCATGACCTCCGCGTCCGGCGGCACGTCCGTCAGAACGGTCGGTGCGTAGTAGAACCCTTCCTTGTCAATGGCTCCTCCACCGGCGACCAGGTTTGCGCCCCGACTCACCGCGTCCGCGACGAAGCTCGCCGTCGTGCTGCGCTGTCGTTCGGAAATCATTGGGCCGTAATCAATGTCTACGCGCATCTCATCAGTTTTCGCGCGGATCAGGTCAACCAGCTTCTCGCGCAGGGAACGGTGAAGAAGAACACGCTTCGGTCGGACGCATACCTGTCCGATGTTACAGAATGCTCCCCACACAAGACCGTTCGCGGCAAGTTCAACGTCCACATCCGCGAGAACGATCGCGGCGTCATTCCCGCCCAGTTCGAGGCTATGGGGCAAAAACCTGCGTCCGCAGTCTTCTCCGATGCGACGACCGACGCCGACGCTGCCAGTAAAACTGACCTTGTTTACGCCAGGATGCTGGGCCAACAGCCGGCCGGTCTCTCCGTCACCCGTGACAACATTCACGACACCCTTCGGGATGCCCGCCTGCTCGCAAAGCCTCGCAATCTCTAACCCGATAAGTGGGGAGTGCTCGGAGGGTTTGAAGACGACCGTGTTGCCGGCGACCAACGCAGGCGCGATGGACCACAGAGGCAACTCAAGAGGATAGTTCCAAGGCTTGATTACGGCAACGACCCCAATCGGTTCGAACACTACCCGACTCCGCTTCGTTGGCCAGAGGTCCGCGTTGAGTTGCAGAGAACGCGTCCCAAGTATGTCGGGTGCTTTCACCGCGAAAAAGCTAACCATGTCCGATGACTCGATGACTTCGATGTCCGCTTCGGGAAGACGCTTCCCGACTTCGCTTGTGATGAGGTTCTTTAGGGGCGATTCCTTCAACTGCTCGCCGTACTCGGAAACCAAGCTACTAGCGATGGCAGCAACTAGCCTGCACCGCTCGCCGACGTCGGTTGTAGCCCACGAGCGGAATGCTTCCCGCGCCGCAGTGACAGCTGCGTCGACTTCGGGTTCTCGGCTAAGCGCAACAGTGCCGAGCGTGCGGCCAGTAGAAGGGTCAACCGACGCGAATGTGCGCTCGTGTGTCATCCATGCGCCGTTGATGTAGTTACGGCCAGTCCGAATCTTCATTTTTTCCTTCTTGATAATGGCAGTTTCCACGCGGCTGCGGTTGTGATACTTAGAAGACTGAGCGCGATCGCCAAAAACTTTACGAATTCGGCAACGCTTCCAATATGGAACGAAAGTTTGATTACGTCCAACGACGAGGCTATCGCCACCATGGCGACGATGGCGATAATATTCAAGATCGCTGATGCCAGCCATTTCGCGATCCGCTCTTTTTGCTTCTCCTCTTCTTCAAGCTCAGTTGTCAACTGGGCGCATCGGATTTCAAGGTGATGCCGCTTGCTGCGTTCGGGTGTTGTTCGCACGGGCGAAAACCACACAACATCGTCATAGATCTTTTCAATTGGATTGCGAGCAGGTGCCCACGATCGGTAAACCTCTATCACCGCCCGTGAGTAAAAAATGGTCAAAAACATAGTGTGCAAAAAGCTGCCGTCTGCGAAGATCTGCTTCGGATCACACATCCACCTGATCGCTTTGAACGTCGTGTGAATCTCCGGCACGAGGAACTGCCCCGCACCAGGAGTCAGCTCCGGAATGCAGCGCCGCAACGAGATGTAACAGTGGATGACTTTCAGGGTCTCGATGTGGCTGCCCCACATGCCGTCGCACTGCGATTGCTCGAAGAACGCGCAGACGCCAACGAGCACCGACTTAATGTTGACGAGGAGTTCATCGTTAGGCGTTACGTGCTGCGTCGGCGCAAGGGAGAGTTCGTAGTAGGTCGCGAGTGCTTCGACGACTTCGGCGGTACTAAAATAGTCATCCCACCAATATACGGCGACTTCCTCCGTTTCCGCAGTCTCATGGATGGGCAGCGTCCGTTTTGTCTTAATGTGCAGCAAGTAATTGATGATGGCGGCGGCAGGGTCGCCGTCCGGCGAGCCAAGCATCGGTTTGTGGCCGTCGCATGCTAGGGCGTAGAGGTCTGGGAATGTTCTGGCCAAATAGATCAGCGTAATGACGATTTGCGAAACGTCTGCCGGACCGAAGGGATATTTCACATCGGTA
>JAOAPP010000677.1 GCA_025462985.1 Bryobacterales bacterium
CAAGATGGCATCCAGGCGCTCAATACCGAAGCGCAGCGCCTGATAGCGGAAGTCCGGCGCAGTATCGATGAGGATGCGTTTCTCGTCCAGCTTGATGAGCACGGACGGACGCAGGCGCTTGTCGCGCGGATCGTCGGATAAACACACTTTGCAGTGACACCCGATCATCGGGACGCCTACGCTGGTCCCGGAGCCAAGCACAAGGATCGAAGCGCGCTCGAAGCGATCGAGCATCTAGGAGGTTTTCGTTCCCTTTCCTCCATCGGACGTGATGATCCTGGGCCCTTCGTCTTCCGAGGGTTGGGCGAGTTGCGGCTCAGATTTCTTCTTTTGCTCATCCGCCACCTGCACGTAACGGAAGCGAAGCTCAGTGAGGCCGTTTTCGAGCAGCCGCTGTTCTTCCACTGTCAGATTGCCTTTAGTTTTCGCCTGAAGCATCGAAAGCAAATCGATCGAGTGCCGGGCCAGCGCCAAATTGGGCTCCTCAACCAGTTCGTCTTCTTCGCCGAAGTGCAGAAGCCCAAGCTGCATCTGCGTCTGCATCAGAATCGACTGCACGAGGAAGGAAAAGTCGGCAGGGGGAATGGGGAACTCTGTACCTTCTGACATATCCAACTACATTTTATGAGGTCGCCCACGTGTCCGGTATATTCGGACCGAGGACCACTGATTGTCAGAACGATCCAAGGCAGCGGGCGAGAAGTTTGCGGACCTGGTAGAGATCATGGCTCAGTTGCGCGCGCCTGGTGGATGCCCGTGGGACCGGAAGCAGACGTTCGACACGATCAAGGCGTATCTGCTGGAAGAAAGCTACGAAGTGATGGATGCAATCGATCGCCGGGACTGGCCCGGATTAGCCGAAGAGCTTGGCGATCTGATGCTGCAGCCGGTATTCTTCGCAGAGATGGCGGCCGAAGATGGACTCTTCGACATCCGTAATTCGCTGGAGGCGATCAACCAAAAGCTGATCCGACGGCATCCGCACATCTTCGCGGATGCCGTTGCCGAGACGCCTGAGGATGTGAAGCAGCGCTGGGACGAGATCAAGAAGCAGGAGAAAAACGCGAAGGGCCATTCGGAGCACGAATCCATACTGGGCGGAGTGCCGCGCAACCTCCCATCCCTGGTGGAAGCCGAAAAGATCAGTCAAAAGGCTGCGGGCGCGGGCTTCGAGTGGCCGGACGTAGGCGGCGTCCTGGAGAAGCTGCAGGAAGAGGCTCAGGAACTCGCGGCCGCGCGGGAAAGCGCCCAGCAGTCCGAGATCGAACATGAGATCGGGGATCTGCTATTCACGGTTGTGAACCTGGCCCGATTCCTGAACGTCGATCCGGAGCAGGCGCTTCGCAAGACGAACGCGCGGTTTAGGGCCCGGTTTGCGCACCTGGAACGCAGCATTTCAGCGACCGGCGGGACTTTGAGCGGCACGCCTCTCGACAGAATGGAAGAACTCTGGGGAGAGGCTAAGGAGGCAGAGAAGAACGGCGGGTCTTAGGAGGTACGCAGACTCGCGGATACTCTTTCCACCTGGCGCATCACCCGCAAAGTGTTTCCGCCGTAGATCTTTTTGATCTCCGCAGGCGTGTAGCCCTTCTCCAGCAGAGCGCGGGTGAGATTCGGGAATTTTGAGACGTCGTCCAGGTCGGTCGGAGTGCAGGTGATGCCGTCGAAATCGGAGCCGATGCCAATGGCTTCAACGCCGGCGATTTGCTTCACATGATCGATATTGGCGACAACATCCGCCAGACTCGCTCGAACCTCATACTGCTTTTCCTCGTCTTCCAATTGAGCGATCGCTTTCTGCAGCTCGGCAGGATCATTCTTGAACTGGTCTCTGATCTGTTTATAACGATCCTTTAAAGGCGAGTTCTTCGCAGCGTCGGCTGACTTTTGAGAGACGAAGCTGCAATTCACGCTCATCTGAACAACTCCGCCTTTTTTGGCGAGCGCGACGATCATTTCATCGGTCATGTTACGCGGCACATTCGAGATGGCTCGGCAATCTGAATGCGAGGCGATCAGTGGCGCCTGACTGGTCTCCAGAGCGTCATAGAAGGTCTTATCGGAAACGTGAGATATATCCACCATCATGCCCAGGCGATTCATCTCGCGGATGATGTCTTTTCCGGAAGTAGTCAGACCGTTGTGATGGGCGACGGAAGGATCATCGATGTCTCCGGAAGAATCCGCCCAGCCGTTGGTGTTGACATGCGTAAGCGTCATGTAACGCACGCCAAGGCGATAGTAATCCCGGAGCAGACGAGGGCTGTCTTCGATTGCATGGCCGCCTTCGAGTCCGAGCAGCGCCGCAATCCTGTGCTGCTTGTGAGCCTTCTCGACATCGGCGGCCGTTAGCGCCAGCTTAAATTCCCTGGGGTAACGCGCCAAAATGTCGCTGTGCACGGTGTCGATCATCTGCAGTTCGCGATTAGCTGAGTGGTTGCCTTCGACATAGTTGGCTCCGACGTAAACGGAAAAGAAGACCGCTCCGACTCCGCCTTCGCGAAGACGTTTTACGTCGGTGTGCGTCTTAGGAGAATTGCCAATATCAGCGCCATCGACCGTAAAAGACGGGATGTCATTGTGTGTATCGATCAGGATCGCCGACTTCGTGATGGACCTCACCTCGGAATCGATGCGACTGCTCTTGGGAGCGGCGAGCAGCGTCACCGCAAAGAGCATCAGAGTGAGACGATACATCAAATCAGAATACAATTGAGGGAAACGAGATGAGTGAAAACGGACAGAACGGCCGCAGGACGGTCGCGGCAATTTGTGCAATCTTGCTGGGCATTGTGTTTCTGGTTTCGGGAGGCTGGAAGGTTTTGATGCCCTTCCAGACGGGAGAATTATTGGAACAGGCGCAGGTTCCAGCTGGATTCGGTGTATTGGGAGCTTCCGCGCTGGGCACTCTCGAATTGTTCGCCGCCGTGTTACTGTTTGTGCCCCAGTTCAGGCGCTGGGGCGGGCTACTCAGTTCGGCTCTGATGATCTTCTTCATCGGGTGGATCGGGTACTACTATCACGTGCTCGTAGGCCATGAATGCAGTTGCTTCCCGCTAATCAAGCGAAGCGTCGGACCCGGCTTCTTCATCGGTGACGGCATCATGCTCCTGATGGCGCTTGCCGCTTTGTTCTGGTCTCCGAAAGTGCGCCGGTTCCGCGTGCCGGCAGCGGCGCTTGCCGGCTTGGCGGCACTGGCGGTTGTCAGCTTCGGAGTCAACGCGAAAGAGCGGCAATCGGTGCAAGTTCCCACTCCGCTGATCGTCGACGGAAAGCCAGAGAATCTAGCACACGGCAACGTCTTCGTCTTTTTCTACGACCCCTCCTGTGAACACTGCGACGCGGCGTCCAAGTTTATGTCCACGCTGAACTGGAAGGACACCAAAGTCGTGGCCATCCCCACTGTGAACCCGCAGTGGGCGGAATCGTTCCTGCATGATACGCACCTCAAGGCAGGCACCAGCCTCGAACTGGCCAAAATGAAGAAGGCATTCCCATTTGTCGATCCACCGTTCGGCGTGGCTCTTGTAGACGGCAACCCGAAAGAGACCTTCAATCAAGCGCAATTCAACAAGCCATTACCGAAGCCCGATCTGCAGAAATTAGGGTTTGTCGAGTAAGTGAACGACGCTTAAACTTTCGCGCCGTTGCCAGGCCGTCATTGAGCATTCATCGGTTTGAAAAACGTGGTTGTTAGTCTCACAGTGGCTCCAGCCAAATTCAACTATGAAACGCTCACAGAAGACAGCCGGGACACTCGCGCTGGCTATCGCTGCATTCTCCATTCCGGGTGCTCCGCTCAAGGCTCAAGCACCCGGTGGCAAAAACATCAAACATGTTCTGTTGATCAGCATCGACGGGATGCATGAGCTGGACTTTGCCAATTGCTCGAAGGGACTTAACTCCATTGACAGTGGAACCCGTACTGCCCGAACTTGTTGTCGCACCGAATGGCGGAGTCGTTTACACCGGCGGCACCAAGAAAATCGCCGAACACGGCGGGTTTGCATATGACGACCGCAACGTCCTCATGCTCGTTTCGAATCTTAACTTCAACCCGCATGTCGTGAACTCGATGGTCGAGACGCGGCAGGTGGCACCCACGATCCTGAAGGCTTTAGGACTTGATCCCCGGAGCCTGGAGGCCGTCCAAAAGGAAGGCACCCCCGTGCTGCCTGGTCTATCGCTGAAGTAAGCCGGTTAGTTAGCGGGAGCTCTGACTTGGCGCAGGGCTCCTGGGATCTCAGAAGAAATCCGGAACCTCTGCAGCAAGATCGCAAGAGAGCCTGCGCCGAGGCTCACCGCGAATCCGGCCAGCACGTCCGCCGCGTAGTGGTAGCGTCCGTAGATGGTGGCAATGGATACGCTCACCGCATATAGCAGCGAAGTCCATCCAAATACCTTTTTCCTCGGCAGAATCAGGAACATTCCCCAAGCGGCGGAAAAAGCCGACGACACGTGGGCGCTCGGGAAGACACCGACGTGGATCGTGGCGGTTCTGAGAATCGCCAGGTTCATCTGGCGGAGCACAGTGTCGATGCCGGGGCTATCCAGGTTCGGGAAGACAAGACGCGGCGGCTGAGACGGGAAGAACGGAAACAGCCCGTAGGCTACAAGAGTTCCCGTCAGATAAACCATCAGGAAATGGTCGACTCCGGAGCGACGCCCCTGCCCGTAAAGCACTCCCACGCAATAGAACGGGAGGGCGTAGACCAGCAGATAGCAGAACTCCAGGAAGAGCGGCAACGTCGGTCCCAGTTTCTCGATGGCAGTTCGAAAATGCCAGCTATCCAAGAGGGTACGATCCCAAGTGATCCAGATGTTCTCGAAGTGATGATCGAACCTGTGCGGCAGAAAGTATTCCATTTCGCGGAATGCCACCAGCGTAACCAGGATGGGAACAAAGTCACGGCAGGCGGAGACTGCAGCGGCGGCCCCACCGTGTTGGAGACGAGCGAGGACGAGGAAGAGCGCAATCACAACAGCCAGGATGATCACTGGCTGGTGGTGGAGATTCGGCCTGGCCGGGAACCAGTGAGAGACGATAGCGACGTAAGCGAAAAAAGAGACCAGGATCCACTCAGACGCGCGAAGTCTCGGCCAGCTTGTCATCGACTTCCACGGGTGTGGTGTTCGACTTCGGCTCGAACAGCAAGGCGAGACCCGCCAGCACTCCT
>JAOAPP010000679.1 GCA_025462985.1 Bryobacterales bacterium
AAAGTGGTAAGACACTCCGCTCACTCGGGAAGTTCGCCGTTGGAGTTCGCCCATTTCGGAATGCTTCTTCGAGGTAATTGCTGGCTCAGTGTTGAGGGCATTCCTGAGGCTTTGCCGCTTGCCGGGGGCGACTGCTTCCTGCTGGCGCCCGGAAGTTCTTACACGCTCCGGGACAACATCGGGACCTCCCCTCGAAGTTTTTGTGAGGTTGCACCTCGACATGGCAGTCAGGTGATCCAGTACGGTGGCGGAGGAGCGCCAACCACCATCGTTTCGGGCTGGTTCCATTTCGACCGGGCCAGCGTCAAGACGCTGAAGCGTTTACTGCCCTTGCTCATACTTGTGCGCGTTGATCAGGCACAGGGCTTGGCGCTGCACACGACGATAAACATGCTTGCGTCCGAACTGGCGGAGCCGTCGCCCGGATCGGACCTAGTGGTCAACCGCTTGGCGGATGTCTTGTTCGTTCAATGCATCCGCGCATACTTTGGTTCACGGCCTGAAACTTGTAGGAGCGGCCTGGGGCACGCGATTTTCGACCCGCAAATTGGAGTAGCTCTCAAATCAATGCATGAGAGAGTGGACTTCCCCTGGACAGTCGAGTCGCTGGCCGCAGCTTGCGGTATGTCTCGTTCAGCGTTTGCGCTGAGATTCAAAGAGCTGGTTAGAGAAACACCGCTGGAGTACTTAACGAATTGGAGGATGCAGAAAGCCACAGCATTCTTGCGCAAGGGGGACAAAAAGCTGTTCGAGGTGGCAAAGGCCGTTGGCTACGACTCCGACGCCGCCTTCAGCAAGGCCTTCAGGCGGGTCGTAGGGGTCACACCCAGGGCGTATGGACGAAGTTCCGCGCCGTCCGTTGTGAGGATGAGCTACTGACCGGTTGTGGCGGTTTCGCGATGCACAGCATCCAGAATGCCGTTAATGAACGATAGCGATTCGTCGCCCGAAAACTGCCGCGCCAACTCGATAGCTTCGTCAATTACGACGGGCGCGGGCACAGTATGCTGCATGAGTTCGTAGATCGCCAAACGTAGAATATTGCGGTCCACAGCGGCCATTCGTCCAAGCTTCCAGTTCTCTGCGCGGGATTCGATCAGCTTGTCAATTTCAGGCGACTTCTCAACGGTGCCCCGCACGAGCTCTTCCATAAACCTGTCGGGCTTAGGCTGGGTCTCGCTTTCTTCGGAATAAAGCGTGTCGTAATAATGCGAAATGGCGTGATCGATCGAATCCTTGCGCATGTCCCACTCGAAGAGAACCTGCAGAGCGCGCCTTCTGGATCTGTGCCGGGATGCCATCTCAGCGGGATTCCTTCAATTGCTTCAGCAGGTTTGCTAATTCGATCGCCACTTCGGCGGCTTCGGCACCCTTGTTCCCACTTTTGCCGCCGGCGCGATCCATCGCCTGCTGCAGATCATCGGTTGTCAAAACACCGAAGGCAATCGGAACGCCGGTATCGAGACTCACCCTTTGTAAGCCGTCCGCCGCACCACCTGCCACGTAGTCGAAGTGCGGCGTATCGCCGCGGACTACCGCCCCCAGCGCGACGATAGCGTCGCAATGCCGCGCTAGAGATTTCGCCACGATCGGCAGTTCCCACGCTCCAGGCACTCTCACGAACGTCACGTGGTCGTGCGAGCATCCGTGTTTGGTGAGCACCTCTAGCGCACCCTTCGAAAGCTGCTCCGTGATGAATTCGTTGAACCTGCTAACGATCACTCCAATGCGCAGTCCGGTAGCGTCGAGAGAACCCTGGTGAGTTTTATATGACATGAAACGAGCGGTCTTCGAACGAGAAAGCACGCGCTATGGGATAATTCGATTTTACCCCTCAGTTTACCGCACACATGGATCCCAGCCTCATACGCAATTTCTCTATCATTGCGCACATTGATCACGGGAAGTCCACGCTCGCGGATCGCCTGCTTGAATACACCGGCGCCCTTTCGCAACGCGAAATGATGGACCAGGTACTAGATACCATGGACCTGGAACGCGAGCGCGGAATCACGATCAAGGCGCATGCCGTTCGTTTGAATTACACGGCGGACGACGGCAAGACTTACGAACTCAATCTGATCGATACGCCGGGACACGTGGACTTCACGTATGAAGTTTCGCGCAGCCTGCAGGCCTGCGAAGGCACGCTGCTGGTGGTGGATGCTTCGCAGGGTGTCGAAGCGCAAACGCTCGCCAATACTTATCTGGCGCTGAGCCACGATCTAGAGATCGTACCGGTTATCAACAAGATCGACCTTCCCTCCGCGGAGCCCGAGCGCATCCGGGAGCAGATTGAACAGGTGATCGGCCTGGACGCAACCGACGCCGTAATGGCGAGCGCGAAGAACGGCATCGGCATCAAGGAAACGCTCGAGGCTGTTGTCCGGCGTATTCCGCCGCCCAAGGGCGATCCGGATGCTCCTCTACGCGCTCTCATCTTCGATTCATGGTTCGATCCATACCGCGGCGTCATCATTCTCACGCGCATTGTGGACGGGACGCTGCGCAAGGGCCAGCGAATCAAACTCTGGTCCAACGGCAAGACATTTGAGGTGGATGGGGTTGGCTTCCAGTCGCCCAAGCCTGTGCCCTGCGACGAACTCTCTGCGGGCGAGGCGGGCTTCCTGTTCGCCAACATCAAGACCGTGTCCGACGCGAAGGTAGGCGACACCATCATGGACGAGAGCAGCGCTACCTTGGAGCCCCTTCCTGGGTTCCAGGAAATCAAGCCGATGGTCTTCGCCGGCCTGTACCCGGTGGAGTCTCACGAGCACGGTCTGCTGCGTGACGCTCTGGAGAAGTTGCGGTTAAACGACAGCTCGTTCAGCTTCGAACCTGAGAGTTCAGCCGCGCTCGGGTTTGGCTTCCGATGCGGTTTCCTCGGGCTCTTGCACCTGGAGATCGTGCAGGAACGGCTGGAGCGCGAGTTCAATATCGATCTCATCACGACGGCCCCAGGCGTTCGCTACCGGATCACCACTACAGCGGATGACGTGATAGAGGTCGATAATCCACAAAAGTTCCCTGATCCGTCCTCGATCCACAAGATCGAAGAGCCCATCATTGACGCAACAATCATCACGCGTGAAGACTTCCTGGGCGAGATCCTGAAGCTTGTGGAAGAAAAGCGCGGCACACAGAAGAAATTCGAGTACATCGGCGGCGGCCGGGTTCTGCTGCTGTACGAGTTGCCTCTGAACGAGATCGTGCTCGACTTCTATGACCGTTTGAAGTCGGCATCTCGCGGTTACGCCTCACTCGATTACCACTTGTCCGGCCATCGTGTTTCGCCGATGGTGAAGCTCGACGTGCTGGTGGCGGGAGAGCCGGTTGATGCGCTTTCCATGATCGTTCACCGTGACTTTGCCTATGATCGCGGGAAGCTGCTAATCGAGCGGCTGCGTAAACTCATCCCACGTCAGATGTTCGAAGTTGCTCTCCAGGCCGCGATCGGAAATAAAGTGATCGCCCGCGAGACCATCTCGGCTATGGGCAAGAACGTGCTTGCTAAGTGTTACGGCGGCGATATCAGTCGCAAGCGCAAGCTCTTGGAGAAACAAAAAGAGGGCAAGCGGCGGATGAAGCGCGTCGGACGCGTGGAGATCCCGCAGGAAGCATTCCTTGCTGTTTTGAAGGTCGGCAGCGACTCCGAAAAATAGGCGCAGTCAGGCTTCGTCCTCGCGCTTCTTCAAGCCGTGGCGTTCCATGCGATAGATCAGCGTTTTGCGCGTGAGATCCAGGTATTGAGCGGCCTTTGTCTGATTGCCGTCAAACCGTTCCAACGCCTGTACAATCAGCTCCCGCTCCACCGCATCGAGGCTGATCGGCGTCGGCGGGAGCTCCAGCTGAATCGAGTTAAGCACTGGCTTCTCACGCCGTAACACTTCCGGCAGGTCCGCGACAGTCACCTCCGGACCCCGGCTGAGCACGATGATGCGCTCGATCACGTTCTCGACCTCCCGTATATTGCCGGGCCAGTTGTAACGGCTGAATAAGGACAGAAGCGAACTTGGTAGCTGAAGCTCGGGCCTTTCATGCTTCTTGATGCCCCGCTCCCAGAACACTTGCACCAGGTCAGGAATGTCCTCACCCCGCTCCCGCAAAGGCGGCAGTGACATCGGAATCACGGCAAGCCGGTAATAAAGATCTTCGCGGAAATCGCCCTCCTCCGCCATACGGCGAAGATAGCGAATGGTGGCCGCGACTAATCGCACATCCACTTTCATCGGCTCGGTTGCGCCCAGTTTCTGAATCTCGCCTTCCTGCACAAGCCGAAGCAGCTTTACCTGCAGCTCCAATGGAATCTCGCCGATCTCGTCCAGAAAGAGCGTGCCTCCGCTGCACGCTTCCACTTTGCCGGTCTTGTCCTGCTGCGCTCCAGTGAAAGCGCCCTTCTTGTACCCAAAGAGTTCCGACTCGAGAAGATCTCTGGGAATGGCGCCACAGTTGATGGCCATAAACGCTTTTTCCTTGCGAGGACTGTTGAAGTGGATCGCACGCGCCAGCAGTTCCTTACCGGTTCCGGTCTGCCCTTCAATTAGCACCGTCGACGAACTTCGTGCGGCCCGCGCAGCGATGTCGAGGGTCGCCAGCAGCGATCCAGAATGACCGATGATGCTCTCGAATCCGCTCTTCTCGTTCAACTGTTCGCGGAGCGTTCTCACTTCCTCCATCAGCCGCGACCGCTCCAGAGCCCGATCGATCACCAGGATCAGCTCTTCGATACGGACCGGCTTCGTCAAATAGTGATACGCGCCCGCCTGCATTGCTTCCACAGCGTTCTCCACGGTCGCGAATGCCGTAAGCATGATCACCTGAATTCCGGCATATTCCGTACGAATCCTTTTCAGCAGTTCCAAACCAGAGATGCCGGGCATTCGAAGGTCGGTCAGCACGAGATCGTAGGGTGACTTTGACAGTTGCGCCAAGGCCTCCTCGCCATCTTTTGCAGCAGTTACATTGAAGCCACGCCGCTCCAGTTGAACTTGTAGAATGCGGCGCAGGCTCTCTTCGTCGTCAACTACCAGAATGCGAGATGTCGTCATGCGCTTCGGAAAGAGACCGCGGGCAACATCAAAGCGAAACACGCGCCCCTTGGGCCATTCTCCTCCAATACCAAATCTCCACCGTGCTGCTGCATAATTCGATAGGCGACCGGAAGCCCCAGGCCTGTGCCGTTCGCCTTCGTTGTGAAGAATGGATCGTAGATGGATTCAACCGCGGCCTGCGGAATACCCGGACCGGTGTCACGAACACGAACAATCACCAGACCCTCTTCTACTTTGGCTGCCAACTCGATTTTCCCGCCTTGCGGCATCGCCTGCACGGCATTCAAAAGGAGATTCAGCAGAACTTGCTTTATCTGTTCCGCATCGCACTCCAACGGCGGAATACCCTCTGCGATTCGCACACTGAATCCGACCAGGTGGCGCGCGGCCGTCTGCTTCACCAGCGCCTGAACAGATGCAATAAGCTCTGAAACAGTGACGGACTGCAGTTCCGGAGCGCGCGGCTTGGCGAACTCCAGGAAGTTTGTCACGAGGCGATTGAGACGGCGTGACTCCTTCACAATGATCTCTAGAAATTCGGTGCGCCGGTCTTCACGCTCCGGTTCCGCCTGAACCACGAGGGCAGCTCCTTCGATGGCTGCGAGTGGATTGCGAATTTCATGCGCCAGCCCAGCCGAGAGGTGCCCGAGCGCCGACATCCTGGCCGCACGCTTCACGTGTTCTAGATTCTTCTGTAACTCCTGGTGAACGAATTCGAGCTCCGCACGTGCGTGTTCGGTCTTTTCGCGTTGGCGTCGCTCCCGGTCAGCCAGAATTCCGGCAAGCAAGCCGACCATGCAGAACACCGCAGACTCCAGATAGCGATCGAGCACGTTTTGAGCATCTGGCGAATCGGCGTCATTCTGGGACAGGTACGAGACGCCTGAGAAGACCGCCGTGATCAGGCCGCCGAACCAGCCGAAACGAAGTCCGGCACTGATAATCGCAAGATAGTACAGCCGGTGTAAAACGTAATGCCAATGCTCCAGTCCTTCCGGCGTGAAGCGGACCGAGATGTCGATGGCAAGCACACCCACCGCAATTGAGAGCATGTGATAGATGCTCTTGTTCAACGTGCCAGTCATCGAACCGAAGTATGCCTCATTTGGCGCGCCGCTGCCTCAAATGATCCAAGGCGGGCCGTCTGTTTCGGTTGTTTTGTAGTTATAAGTATTGTTATCAATAAGATTCTCAATTGGTACGCCGTTTGCTTATTAGGTTCACGCAAGGAAGGCACCAATGAGAAATCTTTTAGACGGATTCATGAGGTTCAAAAAGGACGTATTCCCGCGTGATCGGCAGTTGTTTTCCGAACTCGCGTGTGGTCAAAACCCCGAGGCTCTGTTCATCACGTGTGCGGACTCTCGTATCGTTCCCGACGTTATCACACAATCGCGCCCGGGCGATCTTTTCATGTGTCGAACTGTCGGCAATCAGATTCCGCCTTATGGCTCGGGGAGCGACTTCGGCGTGGCCTCATCAATTGAATACGCGTTGTGTGCACTGAATGTCCGCAATATCATCGTGTGCGGCCATTCAGACTGCGGAGCGATGAAGGCGGTTCTGCACCCGGAAAAACTGTCTGGGCTCCCCTCCACCGGCTCTTGGTTGCGCCACGCCGATGCGGCGCGCTTAGTGGTGATGG
>JAOAPP010000241.1 GCA_025462985.1 Bryobacterales bacterium
GAAAAGATTCCGGATACTCCCGAAGCACGCAAGTAGACGATGGGTTGGGTTTCTGAAGTCGCTGAAGACTCCGATTACAACAGCGGCACTCCTTACCACGAAGATCCTTGCTATTTCATTGAAGTACGCTTGCTCGCCGGTCGTTTTGACAGGCTCACCAAACAACATCTCATCCGGGATTTCACGAAAATCATCATGCTCGCCGAAGGCAAGACCCTGTTCTCGGAAGATGCCAACAGAGTCTGGGTGCACATCGTCGAACTGCAAAGCGAAGACTGGGGCATCGGAGGACATACCGACTGGCTTCGTGACTACGAGAGCGCGCTGAATATTCTTGGGACAGATCTGAAGCCCAAGTAGGCGCGCGTACTTCTGTTCGATTTCATGTTAGATCGCGGCCTGTTTCGCAGCATTACCTGGAGGACACATGCCGAAGTCAAAAGAAGCCTCTGTTACTGGTTCGAAGCCGACTGTCCATTTGGAATCTCTCGATGAGGGCTCAATCGCAGTCCTGACCTTGGACGATTCCAAAGGAACCAATGTCATGAGCCCCGAAATGGGAGATGTCTTCAGTCGCCATATCGCTTTCATACAGAACGACTCTACAGTAAAGGCAGTGATCATTCGGGGAACAGGAAAAGACTTCTCGATCGGCGGTCATCGCGACATGCTGATCGGGCTGGGAAGGGCCGGGCGCAGCGAGAAGGAGCTTCGCGATATCATGCTGGCCTTCTACAACCGTTGGCTTCCAGTTCTCGATCTCCCCGTGCCAGTGATAGCCGTGCTTAAGGGTGATTGCATCGGTGTAGCGCCGGTCTTTGCCTGTGCTGCGGATATTGCATTCGCGGACGAAACGCTTAAGTTGCAGGTGACGTTTGCGGGGCTCGGTCTTTATCCAGGTATGGCGCTGCCAACTCTTCTTGCGCGGAAGGTAGGGCCCTATCGAGCATCGTTGCTGATAATGGCCAATGAAATAATCACCGGTAGAGAGGCGGAGCGAATTGGACTGGTCGAGCGTTGCGTTCCAGCGGGAGCAGCCTATGAGGAAGCCCTGAAGGCTGCGCGAGCAATTTGTGCCTCCGCATCCTCCGTAGTGAGATTGCTCAAGAGAAAGCTTGGGATCAAGAAAACGGACCTCACTTCAGAACTCGAAATGAACGACGAACAGCAGGCAAGAGACTTTCAGACCGACGAATATCGCAAGAGAGTAGCGAACTACCTTCCCGATCACTACGCCTGAGCCAACGAGTTTGGAGCAGCGAGTTCGAGGCGTCCGTTGGATCCATACAGAACCTCGTAATTTCGAGCGGCTCAAATAGAAAGATCGCAACATGACCACTCACACAGCAGTCACGGCGCCAACACAATTTGTTGAAGCGAAGGGCATTCGTTTCGCGTACCGCCGTTTCGGCAAGAAGGTGGGCATTCCACTGATCTTCAACCAGCATTTCATCGGCAATATGGACAACTGGGATCCGGCCGTCCTTGACGGCCTCGCTAACGAGCGTGAAACGATCACGTTCAACAATGCTGGTATCGCCAGCTCCACTGGTGAGGTACCGAAAACCTTCGCAGGGATGGCGAAGAACGCGGAAGCCTTCATCGATGCACTCGGATTGAAGAAGGTTGACCTTCTCGGCTTCTCGATCGGCGGGATGGTTGCGCAGCAGGTCACGCTCGACCGTTCCGAACTGGTTCGCAAGCTCGTTCTGGTCGGAACCGCCCCACGTAATTTCGACGCAGGAAATGGCCAGGGCCACATCACCCCGGAGACGGCCGCGGTCTTCGCCGCTACCTACGACCCGCCCGAGAATATGTGGCTCAAGGCTTTGTTTACCGATTCGGAAGAAAGCCAGGCAGCCGGTCGTGCCTTTCTGAAGCGCTGCCTCGCGCGCACCGAGAACCGCGACGCTCCAGTCGATGACAATGTTGCGCCGGCCCAGCTCGCGGCCATCGCCGAGTGGGGAAGTTCCAGCGGGGAGCGTTTCGCCTATCTGAAGAACATCAAGCAGCCGGCGCTAGTAGTGGGCGGAAACCACGATGTCGATATATACCCCGTGAATTCGCTTTATCTCGTTCAGAACATGCCCAACGCCAAGCTGATCCTGTATCCCGACTCAAACCACGGCTCATGGTATCAGAATCACAAGGATTTCGTTTTCGAGGCCAATCGCTTCTTCGCCAGCTAATGAAGGATCACTCATGAAGTCAACCCCGCAGTCCCTAAACGACAAGGTGATCGTGATGAGTCAGAGGAGGGAAAGCACATGACCGACACAAGCTTGCCGTTCGCCGAGAAGAGGTTCACGGAGGTTAAGGGCCACCGAATGGCTTACATCGACGAGGGGGTGGGCGCCCCGATCGTCTTCCAGCACGGCAACCCGACGTCGTCCTACCTCTGGCGTAACGTGATGCCGGCCTGCAGGGGCCTGGGTCGCCTCATCGCCTGCGACCTGATCGGGATGGGCGACTCCGACAAGCTGGACCCCTCCGGTCCTGACCGCTACACCTACGCCGAGCAGCGCGACTTCCTCTTTGCCCTCTGGGACAAACTCGGCCTGGGCAACGACGTCGTCTTCGTCGTCCACGACTGGGGTTCCGCGCTCGGCTTCGACTGGGGGAACCGGAACCGCGACCGGGTTCAGGGCATCGCCTACATGGAAGCCATCGTGCTGTCCCTGGCATGGGACGATATCCCGGAATCCGCCCGCGACACATTTCGCGCCTTCCGCTCCCCGGCCGGGGAAGACATGGTCTTGCGCGACAATCTCTTCGTCGAGCAACTGTTGCCGCGGCAGGTGATGCGGCCGCTCGCGGAAGCCGAAATGGCCCATTACCGCAGGCCGTTCGCCAACCCAGGCGAGGACCGCAGGCCGACCCTCACCTGGGTGCGCCAGATCCCGCTCGACGGCGAGCCACCGGAAGTGGTGAAGGTGGTGGGCGAATACTCCGGCTGGCTCGCACAGAGTCAGGTGCCCAAGCTATACGTCCACGCCGAGCCGGGCGCCCTTGACAACGGCAGGCAGCGCGACTTCTGCCTCGCGTTGCCGAACCAGACGGACGTCGCGGTGAAAGGCATCCATTTCGTTCAGGAAGACAGCGCGGCCGAGATCGGCGCCTCCGTGGCGGATTTCGTCCGCGGCCTGCGCGGCAAGTCGCCGCGATAAATCGTTCGCGGCACGGCGGCATCGTCCCCGACGCCCCGGATTTGTCCGCGCGCGAGTCCGCTTAATAGGGGAACTAATATGCGTGCAATGATGAAGACTCCTCACTCCGACGCACTCGTTTTCTTCGGGGCCACCGGCGACCTCGTCTACAAGAAGGTTTTCCCGGCTCTCTATGCGATGGAGCGGCGGGGACATCTCCAGGTGCCCGTCATCGGAGTCGCGAGGTCGGATTGGACGATCCAGAAGTTTCGGGCGCGCGCCCGCGCCAGTGCCGAGAAGGACGACGGCTTCGACGAGGCGGTCTTCGCGAAGCTCTCGGAGCGGCTACGTTACATCAGCGGCGACTACGGCGCTCCGGCTACCCACGCCGCGCTTCGTAAGGAACTCGGCGAAGCGGCCCACCCGCTGCACTTTCTCGCAATCCCGCCCAGCGTGTTCGAGAAGGTGGTCGAGCAACTCGGCCAGTCCGGCTGCGCCCGCGGCGCGCGCATTATCCTGGAGAAGCCCTTCGGCCGTGACCTGCCGTCGGCGCAGGCGCTCAGCGCTACGCTTCACACGGTCTTCAATGAGTCGTCCATCTTCCGCATTGACCATTATCTTGGGAAGGAATCGGTGCAGAACATACTGGTCTTTCGCTTCGCGAACACCTTCCTTGAGCCGTTCTGGAACTGCAACTATGTCGAGAGCGTGCAGATCACGATGGCCGAGAGCATTGGCGGCGAGGGCCGCGGCAGTTTCTACGAGGAGTCGGGAGCAATTCGTGACGTGATCCAGAATCATATGCTCCAGGTCGTGGGATTCCTCGCGATGGAGTCTCCGACGACGACGAACCAGGAGGCGATCCGCGCCGAGCAGGCGAAGGTGTTCAGGATGATCCGCCCGCTCACTCCCGAGGACGTAGTGCGCGGACAATTCCGCGGCTACCGACAGGAGGACGGGGTGGCTCGCGACTCGCTGGTCGAAACATTCGCCGCCGCCCGGCTCCGCATCGAATCTCCGCGCTGGAACGGCGTGCCCTTCGTCATCCGGGCGGGAAAGTGCCTGCCTACGACGATGACCGAAGTGCTTGTCATGCTCAAACCGCCCGCGCTCGGCAATCTGTGCCCAGGCCAGGCGAACTATGTGCGCTTCCGGCTGAGCCCCGACGTGACGATTGCGATTGGTGCCCGTGTGAAGCGCCCCGGCGCGGAGTTGATTGGAGATTCGACGGAACTGAAAGTGGTCAGCCACCCGCGCGGGGATGAGATGAGCGCCTACGAGCGTCTCTTGGGCGACGCCATAGTAGGCGACGGCACCCTCTTCGCTGGCCAGGACGGCGTGGAGGCCGCGTGGGCGGTCGTTCAACCCGTCTTGGGGTTGGTGACGCCCGTGCATGATTACGAGCCAGGCACCTGGGGCCCGTCGGAGGCCGAGAAGCTCGCGGCGGGCATCTGTGGCGGCCACAGCCCAGTCTGGCTGCTACCCCCCGTCAAGGACGGAGACTTTTGACTTATGACTACTATGAATAAACACTCCATCGCTTTTGGGGCGCCAGGGATTGAGCCAAGCTGGACGTCCAGCGCCAAGGACGGCATCGGCACTGCGTATCATAGCAGTTCCTGCATTTGGTTCACGCTCAGCCATGGCATCGTCAACGAAATCTATTTTCCACATGTAGATTCGCCGAACACCCGCGACCTGCAGTTTCTCATCACCGACGGCGAATCGTTTTGCCACGAGGAACGGCGCGACCTGCTCCACCAAACCGAACGCCCAGAGCAAAACGCGTTGTTTTACCGGCTCACCACCTCCGACCGCGAGGGCCGCTATCGCCTTGTCAAAGAAATCGTCGTGGATCCGCACTCGCCAGTTTTGTTGATGCACACGCGGCTGGAAGTCTTAGACCCGAAACTGCGCGGCAAACTGCGCCTTTACGCGTTGCTCGCCCCGCATATGAAGGGGACGGGCAAGAACAACTCGGCCAACTTGTGTGGCTTGAATGAACGGAAGCTCATCGCGGTGCATCGCGAAGACATCGACATGTCCTTCGGTTGCTCGCCTGCTTTCACGCGGCGGTCCGTCGGCTACGTCGGATTCAGTGATGGCTGGCAGGACTTGATGGACAACTTCAAAATGGATTGGGAATTCGACCAGGCCGTGGCCGGCAACATCGCTTTGGTTGGGGAAATTGATTTATCTGACGGAATGCAATTCACGCTGGGTGTGGGCTTCGGGCGCACTCCACACAGCGCGGCCACCCACCTCCTGCAAGCGTTCGCCACCTCTTTCGCCGGCCAGCGAGAGAAGTATGTCAGCCAATGGCAACGCACTCGTGCCGAGGTCGATTTGAGCGCGCACACCAAAGACGGCGGGTCGATGATGCGCTTAAGTCGGTGCGTGTTGCTGGCGCATGAGGACAAGATATACCAAGGCGCTTTTGTGGCGTCGTTGAGCATTCCCTGGGGCGATAAGAAGGACGATAGCGATCGCGGCGGCTATCATTTGGTCTGGACTCGCGACATGGTGCAAACCGCCACGGCGCTGCTGGCCTGCGGGCAAACGGAGTCGCCGTTGCGCACGCTGATCTGGCTTGCGTGTGTTCAGGCGGCCGATGGCAGCATGCCGCAAAACAGTTCGATTAGTGGCGAAGCTTACTGGAAAGGAATTCAACTGGATGAAGTGGCGGCGCCGATTCTGCTCGCCTGGCGATTGCAGCAGGCAGACGCGCTCCGACAATTCGATCCCTGGACGCTCGTCTGGCGCGCCGCGCGTTATTTAATCCTTCACGGGCCGGTGACAGCGCAGGAGCGTTGGGAGGAGAATTCCGGTTACTCACCCTCGACGTTGGCGACCATCACCGCGAGTATCGTGTGCGCGGCGGAATTTGCGCGCGGCAGAAAAGACAAAATCGCGTCGGAGTTCTTGCTCGATTATGCAGACTGGCTTTCGGCGCACCTGGAAGAATGGACGGTCACCAATCGCGGTGAACTCGTAAAGGGCAAGCCGCGTCACTACATTCGCATCACGCCTGCCGATCCGAAACAAGCCGTGGCTTCGCCTGACCCGGATCAGGCTGAGATGATTGTAGCCAACGGCGGTGGCAAACATCCGGCACGCAACATCGTGGGAGGCGATTTTCTCCAGCTTGTCCGGCTGGGAGTTCGGGCTGCGGATGACCCGCTGATGCTTGATTCCCTCGCGGTGATTGATCAAGTGCTCAAACGCGATCTGCCTCAAGGGCCGAGTTGGCGGCGCTACAATCAGGATGGCTATGGAGAGAAGGCCGATGGCAGCGCCTTTGACGGGACGGGGGAAGGCCGCTGCTGGCCGATTTTGACGGGCGAACGCGCCCATTACGAACTGGCCGCCGGACGCGATCCGTTGCCGTTCATCGAAGCGATGGAAAAATTCGCCAACGAGGGCGGCATGTTGCCGGAGCAGCTCTGGGACGCAGACGATTTGCCCGATGGAAAGATGAAACGCGGTAGCCCGACCGGCTCGGCCATGCCGCTATGTTGGGCGCACGCGGAGTATATAAGCCTGGTGCGCAGTCACAAGGATGGGGTTTGTTTTGACCTCATCGAGCCTGTTTATCAGCGTTACGCCAAGGCGGGGACAGGTAGCAAGATTGAAATTTGGACACTCGCTCACCAGCCGCAGCGTATCGCCCAAGGGAAAACGCTCCGCATTATCACCGAAAAAGATGCGGCGATTCATTGGAGCTTTGATGGATGGGCGACGGTCAATGACTTGGTAACGCGTGATGTGGGATTCGGTTGCTGCTTCGGAGATTTGCCGTCAGACCAGCTCGCGGCCGGTGCCCGCATCTTGTTCACATTGTTGTGGCAAGAGGGATGGGAAGGCAAAGATTTTCAAGTGGAAATTGCTGCGCCAATCAAGCCCGAAAAACGGTATGAAAAAAGCAAACTGGCTACCGACCTAACTTCGCACAAGTCGATACGTTGAGGCTAAATGATGTCCACGAGTCAAGAAACTGCGTTCCCCCGACTCTCGACCGCGGAGTTCGCCGTACTCAAATCTCTGGCGACGGCTTATGACTGCGTCGATGGCGAAACCATCTTTCGAGTCGGTCAGGCCGATATCGATCTATTCGTCGTCGAATCGGGACAGATCGACATCCTGAATCCGACCGACGACAATCGAGTGATTGCCACCCACGAACCGGGTCAGTTCTCCGGCGACATTGATCTCTTGACCGGCCGTCCGGTAATTGTGACCGCGGTGGCTCGGGGCGAGTCTCGTATTTGGCGCGTGCCGTGCAGCCAGCTCAGGGGTTTACTCAATCGCGTTCCAAGCTTCGGTGAGAAGCTGATTGTCGCATTCATGCGTCGCCGAGAGCTTTTGTTGCAATTGGGAGGCCTTGGCCTACGTGTCGTAGGTCCAGGCCGTTGCCGCGACACGAATACCGTCCGCGAGTTTCTGTACAAGAACTTTGTCCCCTTCACCTGGTTCGACCCAGAAACCGACGAGGGTCGGAAAGTCTTCGAAGCGATGGGCGCTCCGCGCAGGACGCCGGTGATTGAATGCGGAGACGGCCGGGTCCTTGTGAATCCGTCATTGCAGGAACTGGCGCGCGGCGCCGGCATTTGGAAAGAGTGTCCTGCACAAGAGTTCGATTTCGCGATCGTCGGAGCCGGTCCGGCTGGAATCGCGGCGGCTGTCTATGCCTCGTCCGAGGGCTTGTCAACGTTGATGCTCGACCGGTTGGGGCCGGGAGGTCAGGCCGGCGGGTCGTCGCGAATTGAGAATTTCATCGGTTTTCCCGCCGGCTTGAGCGGGGCCGAGCTTGCTACGCGCGGAGTCTTGCAGATGCTCAAGTTCGGTGCCCGGATTCTCGCCCCTGTTGAAGTCGAGAAACTCGTCCCGGCAAAGTCCGCCAATGATTGCCATGTGCTGCATCTGGATTACGGCGCGGACATTCGGTGTCGTGTTATTCTGCTCGCGCTCGGAGTTCGCTGGCGGCGACTGGAAGCCAGCGGAGCGGATCGATTCACGGGGTCGGGCATCTACTACGCATGCACGACTGTCGAAGCGGACTTGTATCAAAGCACCGACGTCGCGGTCGTTGGCGCGGGAAACTCGGCCGGCCAAGCTGTCATGTTCCTCGCCGAGTGCTGTCCGACACGCAAGGTGCACCTGCTAATTCGCCGCACGCTAGGGCCCGGCATGTCGGAATACCTGGCGAAGCGGATTCGAACAACCGCCAATGTGGTCATCCACCAAGAGACTGAGGTCGATGCCGTGAGCGGAGACCGTCGCATGGAAGAAATTACCCTGAAGAGTCGCACCGCCGGGCAACAGCGACTGCGATGCTCGGCCCTGTTCGTATTCATCGGAGCCGAGCCGGCGGCGGAATGGTTGCCGTCCGAAATTGGCCGCGATGCGAAAGGCCACCTGCTAACCGGCGCCGATGCCGTTCGTTCGGGATTGTGGCCGCGCACCGATCGCGATCCGTGTCCCCTGGAAACGACACTGCCAGGCGTGCTGGCCGCTGGAGATATCCGTTCCGGTTCCACAAAGCGAGTCGGTTTCGCCGTGGGCGATGGCTCCTTGGCAGTTACCTGCGCCCATCGATTGCTGTCGATTCAGCCTTGAATTGCGACGTTCTTGTCTTTATGTAACGACCGATGGCGGCTTTCTGATTCCCCACGAAAGTGGCATCCAGGACGCCAAGCTTGTACGGATGGAGGTCGGCGAATCAGGCTGGCCCCTACTCCAAGGAGTGTGACGACAATGATCCGCATAGCCATCCTGGACGATTATCAAAACGTGTCGCTGGAAATGGCCGACTGGTCGCCGCTGGCCGGGCGCGCCGTGATCACCGTTTTCAATGACCATTTGCCCGATTTCGACAA
>JAOAPP010000787.1 GCA_025462985.1 Bryobacterales bacterium
ATGGCGACGACGTCGACTGGACCACGCGACTCTTCAAGGCACTGTATGCCAATCCCGAGCGCCGCCATCTCTGGGGGCTTTCCGTTCACTACTACACCTCCGGCAGCCCAACGAAGTTCGCGGCCGGCGACGCCCTGAACTTCAACAGCGACGACTTCTACGATCTGCTTACCCGCGGCAGCATCATGGAGCGCGTTGTCACCGACCACTGGCACGCCATGGGCACCGCAGAAGGCCAGCCAAAGGTAAAGCTGGTCGTTGATGAGTGGGGCGGTTGGTACGGCAAGGGTACCGAGCTTGCGCCCGAGTACAACCTATCCCAGCAGTCCACCATGCGCGACGCCCTGCTGACCGGCATCACGCTGGACATCTTCCAGCGCCACGCTGACAAGGTGGCGGTCGCTGCCGTCGCGCAGTCCATCAACTGCATCCACTCGCTGATGCTTGCGCAGGGAGACAAGTTCACCGTCACCCCTACCTTCCACGTCTTTCAGATGTACCTGCCGCACAGTGGAGCGCAGGCAGTGCGCGCCGAGTTCACCGCACCGAGTATTAGCAACCCGCTCGCCAACGCGCCCATTCCTGCGGGCGGGAACAGCTATCGCGGATCGCTTGACGCCAGCAAGGTACTCGCCGGGCTCAGCGGATCGGCTTCCGTCACGACCTCAGGGAATGGCAAGCAGATTACCCTCACCGTGGTGAATCCGCATCTCGATCAATCCCTGACCACCGAGGTCGTCGTTCACGGAGCCAGCATTGCGAGCGCCACCGGCACTGTACTCAATGAACCTGACGTCCACGCCCACAACGACTTCGCCCAGCCAAATGCCGTACATCCGCGCCCCGCCACTGTTGGGCAGCCAAGCGCCGGTAGACTGTTGCATACTTTTCCGACTGCGAGTGTCACGACGCTGAATATCGCGCTGGCCTAGGGTTGCCCACGCTTCAAGCCCTAAACATTTTGCGGAAGGCTCCTAATCTACTTCCGTTTGAACCCTTCCGCGCGATCGCTTGAATCCGGCAAGCGAGTTGTTACCGATGCTTCATCGATCGAGGTTGAAATTAACCGTGACGGTCGTCGCTACTTCCACTGGCTGGCCGTTGAGCACGTAAGGTCTATACCGCCATTTGTAGACAGCCTCCTCGGCCGCACTACGAAGGCGCGAATCGCCCGCCACCACATGCACGCGCTTCACCGTACCTTCCTTCGAGATGAGGGCCTGCATCACCACGTCCCCTTCGACCCCGCTTATTTTCGCGCCCTCTGGATAAGCCGGGACCCGTTGCACGATGAGATTCTCATCCATGACGGACGGGTTCACCTTGACCGCCCCCGCAGTTTCGATACTCGAACTCCCGTCTGTCAGTGCCGCTTCGACCTGTCCCAACACACGATCTGTGGTTGACCTGCGGCCATTGCTCGAGTTCGAGCCATTTTCCGCGGACTGCGATCTGCCAGATGATGTTTGCTCCGGCCTGTTGACCGGAGGCGGACTCGACGTGCCTTCGAGCGCTGACTGCCCCGCAGACGGCTGACTCTGATCCGCAGTCGTTGACGCCGCATGGTTAGATGACGCAGGTTGTGAAGTACTCCGATGCGAAGACATCATCGATCCAAAGTTATGAAGCTGGCTGACCCCGGCGGCGTACCCTCTCCGCACAAGCGTGGGGTCTCGATATATTGCGAAGGCCGCTCCAATCAAAACCAGCACGAGCAGCAGGGGAGCCTTTCCATATTCGGCTGGAGAATAGTGCTCCAGGGGAACACGCATCGGGACATCATCGTCGTCCCTCGACGCCCGCAGCGGCTCTTCGACGGGAGCCGGAGCGGACTCTAAAACGAGCCTCGTTCTACTCACACGCCTGAGCCGCAACTCTTCCATCTCTTCTGCAGAGATGGGTTCCTCTAACGATCGACGAGTCACTGCGGGCGCGATGGTTCCCATCGATGCCTCTCCCTCAGCATTCGGCTCCAGTTTGCTGATCCTTTTGTCAACGTTGTCGAAATACTGTTGCACGAGCTTGGTGAGTTCGAGGCGTAGAAGCGCTTCGTCCAGTTGCGGGGGGGGCGGGGGCGTCGGCAAAACAGCCGCATGATTGACGTTCCCATTGAATCTTTCGCCGCTGAAAGGCGCTGGGGAATCCGATGGCTTTGTTGCCGATTCCTCGGCACGCGTCCATAACTGCTCCGCCGCACGTTTCAACTGCTCCGCCGCACGATTCGCTGGCTGCTCATCGGCACGCGTCCCTGGCTTTTCAAGCTGCTCCTCATTGCGCTGTGAGCCCGCCTCACTTCGCGGAAAGGGCGCCATCGCCACCGGAGTCTGTTCAGGACTCTTAATGTCCACACCCGCAAGCATGGCGCGGAGATCATCGACGGTCCGCATCTGTCCACCGTCCTCCTCCGAAATCTCACCCTCGGTGATGCCCTCGACGACGACCCCAAGCATCTGATCGTCAGAAAGCTCACCGCCCTCCCGATCGCTAAGCTTGCCGATAAACGCCCAGAAGTCCATGGCAAGGTGTCTATCGTCGCCCAGCTTCTGCATAAAGTCGGGAAGTTTCGTGAGCGATCCGATCTGCACCCCATGCATCGTGCAGATCGATCGAAATTTTCTCACGTACTTGTCGAAGCCTTCGGGCTTCTGAAGGCTGTTTGCATAAGCAGACATCATGTCACCTTGGATGCCTGTAACAGGCCATCGTTAGCTACCATCGCCAGACCCCAGCGCCCAGCTATGCGAGTTCGCTGATTGCGCTAAGCTATGTGTTTTCAGGAAAAAGGATCTCGCCGGTCATCAAATTTGTCTTTAGATCCAGGCAGATCGGGCCAAAAAAAAAGTTGCAATCGGGGCGCCCCCTGCCGGAGGCGAGCCAGACTTTGTCTGTAAACCCCTTATATCCAGAAGCTTGTCCGCTGCTCCAACGTCATCTCGCTAAAAATGAGTGACTTACCTGAAAAAATCTTTGGAGTCCGGATTTTGTCTGTACCGATACAATAGTCGAGGCACCTCCGGGAAGGCAAGCAGGCATGAGCTGGTTCAAACGCGAAGACCATGACATCGTCAACGACTCGGAGAAGACCGTCCGGACTGAGGGCCTGTGGATACGCTGTCCCGACTGCGGCAAGATCCTCTTCAAGGCGGAACTCGAAGCCAATCAGCAGGTTTGCCCTCACTGCGTCCATCACTTCCGCATCGACGCTCGCACCCGCATCGAAAACCTTCTTGAACCCGGCTACGAATTGGTCGATCTTGGTCTGCGCTCTACCGACCCGCTCCAGTTTGTCGACCTGAAGCCCTACAAGAACCGGCTCGCTGAAGCCCAGCGAAAGACCGGTCTCAACGACGCGATCATTAACGCCATCGGCCAGCTGGGTCCGCACAATGTAGTCCTCAGCGTCATGGAATTCAGTTTCAGCGGCGGCAGCATGGGCGCGGTTGTCGGCGAGACCATCGCCCGCGCCATTGACCGTTCGCTCGCCACCCGCCATCCGCTCATCATCGTTGCCGCCTCCGGTGGAGCCCGTATGCAGGAGGGCATCATCTCCCTCATGCAACTCGCCAAGACCGCCTCCGGCCTTGCCCGCATGGACGACGCGAAGATTCCCTATATCTCCGTAATGACCGATCCCACCACCGGCGGCGTCACCGCCAGCTTCGCGATGCTCGGCGACCTGAACATTGCTGAGCCGAACGCCCTCATCGGCTTTGCCGGCCCTCGCGTGATCGAGCAGACCATCCGCCAAAAGCTTCCCGAGGGCTTCCAGCGTTCTGAGTTCCTGCTTGAGCATGGCTTCCTCGATGCAATCGTCCCGCGCAAGGAGATGAAGCGGTATCTCGCCCAGGCGCTCACCTGGATGACTGACCGGACGGCAGAAACGATTTCGAAGACGGCCTGAGAACTCCTGCATCGTCATGGAAGAAGCCCGCCCCTCCAGAACCGCACTTCGCGTAGCTCTGCGTCGCGCGGCGCACCAGCTCTACGACGCGAAGCCGCTTGTACTTGACGACCCCCATCGCGATTCCAATCCTCGGTAACACCTACGCGGAAGAACTTCACCGCACGCCCACGCGTCCCGACCGGCCCTTTTCCATCGCGCTCCGCGCCTTTCTGGTTGCACGCAGCCGCTACGCCGAAGACAACCTTGCCCGA
>JAOAPP010000798.1 GCA_025462985.1 Bryobacterales bacterium
ACCGATATTTTCCCGAACATCGATATTCCAGTGATCAGCGTCATCTGGCAATACGCAGGGCTTTCGGCGCAGGACTTGTCAGAACGCATCGTCTACATCGCCGAAAGGCAGATGACCACGACCGTAAACAACATCGAGCACATCGAATCGCAGTCGATGAACGGAATCGCGGTGATCAAGATCTTCTTCCAGCCGCAGGCCAATGTGAGTTCGGCGATGGCGCAGGTGACCGGAAGCATGCAGACTGCACTGCGGCAGATGCCTCAAGGAACCAATCCACCCCTGATCATCAGCTATAACGCCTCGACGGTTCCGATTCTGCAGCTTGCTGTTTCGGGCACCGGCCTCAGCGAGCAGGCACTCTATGACTTTGCGAGCAATTTCATTCGCCCTCAGCTGATTACGGTTCCGGGGACAGCAATCCCGCTCACTTATGGCGGGAAGCAGCGCCAGATCCAGGTAGATTTGAACCGTCAGGCATTGCAGGCCAAGGGCATGGGACCGTCCGACGTGGTCACCGCTCTCGGGAATCAAAACCTGATACTGCCGGCCGGAACATCGAAGATCGGCCCGCTCGAATACGACGTAGAGATGAACGGCAGTCCGCGCAGTGTGGCGGAACTCAACGATCTTCCGGTTCGCACAGTCGGCGGGGCAACCACCTATGTCCGCGATGTGGCGCATGTGAGGGACGGCTATCCGCCACAGACCAACATTGTTCGCGCCGACGGCAGCCGTGGAGCACTCATGTCGGTTCTGAAGTCAGGCGACGAATCGACCATTGACATTGTAGCCGGCGTGCGTGCAATGTTGCCCTCCGCGTTGAGCGGACTTCCTCCCCAGCTGCGAGTGAGGCCCATCGCGGATCAGTCCGTATTCGTCAAAGCATCCATCAACGGAGTGCTGCGCGAGGCGGTCATCGCCGCCTGCCTGACCGCGCTCATGATCCTCATTTTCCTGGGGAGCTGGCGGAGCACCATTATCATTGCGGTCTCGATTCCGTTGTCCATACTTTGTTCTCTGTTTCTGCTGAGCGCCCTGGGCGAAACCATCAACATCATGACGCTTGGCGGCCTGGCGCTAGCTGTCGGCATCCTGGTCGACGATGCCACGGTCGAGATCGAAAATATCAACCGGAATCTCGAACTGGGCAAAGAGATCGAACAGGCAATCCTCGATGGCGCCGCCCAGATTGCAATTCCCGCGTTTGTCTCGACCCTCAGCATCTGCATCGTTTTTGTGCCCATGTTTTTCCTGGCAGGCGTCGCCCGCTACTTGTTTGTGCCGCTGGCCGAAGCCGTCTCCTTCGCGATGCTCGCATCCTACCTGCTTTCTCGGACCATCGTTCCGACCATGGCGAAGTATTTGCTGAAGGCGCACTCGCATCACCCGGCCCACGAGCCAGTGCGGAATCCGTTTACGCATTTTCAACTGATGTTCGAGCGCGGTTTCGAGCGCCTGCGGCTGTTCTATACCAGGCTGCTCCAGAAGTGCATCAGGCAGCAGAGAACATTCGTAGCTTGCTTCTTGTTCGTTTGTGTTGCATCGATGGTCGGCTTGATTCCGTGGCTTGGCCAGGACTTCTTCCCAGCCGTCGATGCCGGGCAGTTCAAATTGCATATCAGGGCGCAGACCGGGACGCGAATCGAGGAGACCGCCAAATTATGCGACCTGATCGACCGCACCATCCGTCGAGTTATTCCACCCTCGGAAGTCGACAATATTCTCGATAATATCGGGTTGCCGTATAGCGGCATCAACACCTCCTACAGCAATTCGGGCGCGATCGGACCGGCAGATGCGGACATTCAGGTTTCTTTGACCGAAGGTCATGCCCCGACAGAGCAGTACGTGGAGAAACTGCGGCGTATCCTGCCGGACCAGTTCCCCGGCGTGACGTTGTACTTCCTTCCTGCCGACATGGTGAGCCAGATTCTCAATTTCGGTCTGCCGGCGGCGATCGACGTGCAGGTGCTTGGTCACGCAGTGGAACAGAACCGTCAGTTCGCCGACCGTCTGCTGCATGAGATCCGCTACATCCCCGGGACAACAGATCTGCGGATTCATCAGCCATTCAACCAGCCCAAACTGTTTGTGAATATCAACCGGACGAAAACCCAAGAGGTGGGCTTCAGCGCTCGCGACGTCGCCAGCAACGTGCTCGTCACGTTGAGCGGAAGCTTCCAAACTTCACCGACCTTCTGGCTTAACCCGAAGAGCGGGGTCAGCTACAACATCGTGGCGCAAGCGCCTCAGTATCAAATGGATTCTTTTCAGGATTTGAGGAATATTCCCGTCGCGGTCGGCGGAGCCTCGGTTTCACAAATTCTTGGGAACGTGGCTGAGCTCAAACGTGGGCAGGGGCTCGGAACCGTGTCTCACTACAACATTGCGCCGGTCATCGATCTGTATGGATCGGTGCAGGGAACCGACCTGGGCAGTGTGGCGGGCGAGGTGGACCGCATCATTGACCGGGATCGCCATTTTCTCCCTCCCGGCTCCAAGGTCGTGGTTCGGGGCCAAATCGATACCATGCGTAATTCCTTTCGCGGTCTGATGGGCGGCTTGCTATTCTCCATCGTGCTCGTGTACATGCTGATCGTCATCAACTTTCAGTCATGGCTGGATCCATTCATCATCATTTCAGCGCTTCCTGCGGCGTTGGCTGGGATCGTCTGGTGCCTTTTCATCACTCACACCACCGCCAGCGTTCCGGCGCTGACGGGCTCTATCATGTGTATGGGGGTCGCAACCGCCAACAGCATTCTGGTGGTGAGTTTTGCAAAAGAACAACTGCCGGACGTGGACAGTGCCGCGGATGCCGCGCTGCTCGCCGGCTCCACGCGCTTTCGTCCGGTTCTGATGACGGCGCTGGCGATGATCATGGGTATGCTGCCGATGGCTCTCGGATTAGGAGAAGGCGGTGAACAAAACGCGCCGTTGGGGCGGGCAGTGATCGGCGGATTGACCTTCGGTACATTAGCGACGCTCTTTTTTGTCCCAGTATTTTTTGGTTTACTGCACGGCAGGCGAAGGTCGGCCCAATGAAGCGGCTCAGAACTCCACTGCTTCTTCTGGCCGTCCTCATCATAGCGGCGTTGGTCATTGTGGCCGGGATCCTTCCGCGGCTTCATCAGCGCGAAGCTTTGCGCAGGGAAACCGACTACATCGCAGCGCCCACTGTTACGGCAGTACGTCCGGCGAGGCAGGCGCCGGCGGAAGAGGTTGTGCTCCCGGGGAACATTCAGGCTTTTACTGACGCGGCGATCTACGCCCGCACCAATGGCTATCTTCGGAAATGGTACTTCGATATCGGCGCGCATGTGAAGAAGGGGCAGCTACTGGCCGAGATTGAGAGTCCGGAAGTCGACCAGCAACTGCAGCAGGCACGCGAGGACCGCCAGACAGCGGAAGCCAACCTTAAGCTGGCGCAGTTAACGGCAGCCCGCTACACCGATCTCTTCAAGACAGATTCGGTCGCAAAGCAGGAAGTCGACAACGCCGTCCAGGACGCAGCGGCCAAGGCTTCCTTGCTCAAATCGGCACAAGCCAACGTTGGACGGCTGGAGAAGATGGTGAGCTTTGAAAAGCTGTATGTTCCATTCGATGGCTTGGTGACCGCGCGCAATACGGATATGGGACAGCTGATTGAATCGGGCTCGGCTGGCGGTCCCACAAGAGAACTCTTCCATGTTGCGTCCATCGACAAACTCCGAGTCTTCGTTAACGTGCCTCAAGCGTACTCGCACGAGACCAAACCCGGGATGAAGGTAGATCTGACCCTGCCGGAAATGCCCGGTAAGCGCATACCCGGAACGCTCACAAGAACGGCGAACTCATTTGACCCGGCTACGCGGACACTGCTCGTGGAAGTGGACGTGGTGAACACGGGCGGACTGCTGTTTCCGGGCGCCTACACAGAAACGCACTTCAAAGTGAATTTCCGGAGCGCAACGTTTTTGGTTCCTCCCACTGCGCTCGTGTTCCGCTCTGAAGGGCTTCGTGCCGCCACGGTTGTCAATGGCAATCGCGCTGCACTGGTTCCGGTGACTCTCGGCCGGGATTTCGGTACTCAGGTCGAGGTGATCTCGGGGCTGTCCGAGAACTCAATGGTGATCGAGAATCCGCCCGATTCACTCGTGGATGGCGAGTCCGTCAGAGTGGTTCCGCCAACACGCAGCCAAAAAAGCCAGGACTGACCGTGACCCCGGACGTCCCCTACAATTCGAAGTAACAGGATTTCATGCTTCTCCAGATCTCATCTCCTCCGAATGAGGAAGTCGACTTAAAGACAACGTACGATGCGGTGGTGGTTGGCTCCGGAGCCGCGGGCGGCATGGCTGCCTACGTTTTGACGTCGCAGGGTCTCAAAGTCCTGCTCCTCGAAGCCGGAAAGCAGCAGGATACAAGCAAGATACTGCATTCGATGGAGTGGCCCTACGATCACCCGTGGAGGGGCAAGATGCCGCCCGAGTATCATGCGCTGACGCTGAACGAATACACGGTGCGCAATCCTCCCTACGGTCAGGGTCCACAGTACAAGGACTACAAGAAGGTCCTTTCGTATGTGCAGGGCTGGGGTGGTTCCGACTACAGCAAGACGTTGCTCGTGGATGAGAAGCAGAATCCCTATTCCGGAACAAACTATGCGTGGGTGCGGGCGCGCGCGGTGGGCGGGAAGACGAATATCTGGGGTCGCCTGGCCCTGCGATTGTCCGACTACGATTTTAAAGCCGCGAGCCACGACGGCTTTGGGATGGACTGGCCGGTCTCCTATGCCGATATCGCGCCCTATTACGATCGGGTTGACCGCTACCTGGGA
>JAOAPP010000248.1 GCA_025462985.1 Bryobacterales bacterium
TCCAGGAACACATAACTACAGCGATTTCAGGAAAGCCATCAGGCCCGCGTCCTGACGCCAACGCTTGCCTGGCTTGGAGCTGCCTTTCACCTCGCAGTGCGCAAGTGCGGCAGCCTTCATCTCCAGATCCGCTTCCGCATAGACATTCGTTGTATCGAGCGAGACATGACCGAGCCAGGCACGGATCGTGTTGATGTCAACGCCGGCGCGAAGGAGGTGGCTGGCGCAGGTATGTTCGGCGACAATTAGATCTCCGGGCTAACGACAATTAAAACTCCCGCTCGACGACAACTAATGTGACCATCGAGAATCGCGCTCACGCAGCGCCAAGGGATGGTCACGGACGAGCAGGTGAGGAGGTTGAGAAAGTTGTCGAATACGGAGAAGAATCAGGAGATTGCGGCGTCGAAGGCAGGGATGGACCCGACTACGGCGCGGCGGTATCTGGGCCTGGAACGGTTGCCCAGTGAGTTGAAGAAAGACCGGCCGTGGCGGACCCGCGAGGACCCGTTCGGCGAGGTTTGGGACGCCGTCCAGCGGCAGATCCAGGAAAGTCCCGGACTGGAAGCCAAGACTCTGTTTGAGTGGCTGCAGCGGGAATACCCAGGGCGGTTCAGCGACGGGCAGATCCGGACCCTGCAACGGCGGATCAAACTATGGCGGGTGACAGAGGGACCCGCGCAGGAAGTGTACTTCGGCCAGACACACGTGCCGGGGCGGCTGTGCGCGTCGGACTTCACGCACATGACCGAGCTGGGGATCACGCTGGCGGGACAGACGTTCGAGCACCTGGTGTACCACTTCGTGCTCACGTACTCAAACTGGGAGACGGGCACGGTTTGCTATTCGGAGAGCCTGGAGAGCCTCAGCGAAGGATGGCAGAACGCGGTCTGGGAGTTGGGAGCTGTGGCGGCCGAGCACCGCACCGACAGCCTCTCGAGCGCGGTGAACAACATGAGCAACCTGGAGGAGTTCAACCGGCGCTATGAAGGGGTGATGAGGTATTACGGGGTGAAGCCGCAGCACACCAATCCGGCGAGTCCGAACGAGAACGGCGATGCCGAGCAAAGCCACCACCGGTTTAAGCGAGCGGTGGAGCAGGCGCTGCTGCTGCGAGGGAGCCGTGACTTTGGAAGCATGGCCGAATACGCGCAGTTTCTCAAAGACTTGTTTGTACAGCGGAATGCAGGCCGGCGAGCGCGGTTGGCCGAAGAGATGGCGGTAATGCGGGAGTTGCCCGCGCGGCGGATGGAATCGGCCAAACGGGAGCGGGTGAAGGTGGACTCGGGCAGTCTGATCCACGTCGAGCGGAACTCGTATTCGGTGAACAGCCGATTGATTGGCGTGCGGGTGGAAGCACGGTCGTACCTGGACCACATCGAGGTTTGGTACGGGCAGAGGAAGGTAGAAGACCTGCCGCGTCTGCGCGGGCGGAGCAAGCATCGGGTCGATTACCGGCACATCATCGAATGGCTGGTGCGAAAGCCGGGGGCGTTTGAGAGCTACCGGTATCGAGAGGATCTGTTTCCGACCAGTCGGTTTCGAATGGCTTACGATGCATTGCGGGAGACGATGCCGAGCCGGTCGAGCAAAGAGTACCTGAAGATTCTGAAACTGGCAGCAGAGACAGGTGAGGTCCAGGTGGATGAAGCTTTGCGGGCGCTGCTGGATGGGAAGGCGGAGGTGGTGATTACAGTTGAATCGATCGGCGAATTGCTGGCCAAACTCGATCTCATTCCGCCAGTGACGATGGTGGAAGTGGCGCCGGTGGACCTAGCCGGCTTCGACCAGTTATGCCCGGAGATGGGGGTGCCACAATGAGCGCGGCTGCTGAGGTCCGCCCAGCGCTGATTGGTCACCTCAAGGACTTGCACCTGCCGACGGTGCGGGAGTGCTACGAAGACACAGCCCGACGGGCGGAACGAGAAACGCTGAGTTATGAGCAGTATCTGTTGGAGGTGATCTCGCGAGAATGCGAGCAGCGGCGGAAAAGCAGGGTGCAGCGGTTACTAAAAGACTCGGCGCTGCCGTTGGAGAAGTCGCTGCAGAATTTCGATCTGAAGCGATTACCGGCGAAAGCGGTACGGCAACTGCGGACGCTGCTGGACGGCAGCTTTCTGGAACGGAGAGAGAATGTTCTGGTGTTCGGGAATCCCGGATCGGGAAAGAGTCATCTTCTGATGGCGCTGGCCCAGGAACTGGTGGTGCTGCGGGAACGTAAGATGCACTTCACCAAGTGCGCGCTGCTGATGCAGGACTTACTGGCAGCCAAGCGGGACCTAAGACTGAGCCGAGAGATCAAACGGCTGGGCCGCTATGACGGTTTGATCATCGACGATTTAGGCTACTTGCAACAGAGCCGGGACGACATGGAGGTCGTGTTCACATTGTTGGCCGAACGTTACGAGCGCGGCAGCGTACTGATGACCAGCAACCTAGCGTTCTCGAAATGGGAGGGGATCTTCAAGGACGCAATGATGACGGCGGCGGCGATCGACCGCCTGGTGCACCATAGCGTGATTATTGAACTGAACATTCCTAGCTATCGAGTGGAGGAGGCCAAGAAGAAACAACAGGCAGAAGGCCAGGTGGAAGAGAGAGCGGAGTGAACTGCCCGCCAGGCCAAAATCCAACGCGAAGAGAGCTGTGGAAATGGCGGGGCTGTGGAAAGCGTGGAAAACCAAAAGCAGGTTTCCCACGCTTCCCACGAGCCCCTTGGAAATCTCGCCCAAAGCGGCGAGATTCCCACATTTCCACAGCTCCGGCGGCTAGGCGGATGGAAAAGTGGAAAACCAAGAGCAGGTTTCCCACTTTCCCACCGCCTCCTTTTTTCTCTCCTAAGAAAAGAACAGAACAGACACGCGCGGGCTGCGCCCCCCGCGCCGCGGTTGCGCTTCGCGCCCGCCGAAGAGGTCAGGAGTAATTGTCGTTGATCGAGAGAAATAATTGTCGTCAAGCAGAAGAAATAGTTGACGCCGAACACCGATGAGCGCACTTCGACATTCAAAGCGAAGCGAGGTAGCTGGAAGAGAGGGGATCGATCCGGTCGCGTTGGTCGTCATCCGCCATCCGCAA
>JAOAPP010000024.1 GCA_025462985.1 Bryobacterales bacterium
CGCCGGCCGACGCGGACTTTGATCCTGAAGTTAGGGGATACAAGTACGATGCTGAAAAAGCCAAAACTCTTCTGAAGGCTGCCGGCTACCCTGACGGTTTCACTCTTAACATTGCGGTGCAGGAGTCACAGTCGAACATTATTCAAGCAGTCGCCGGGATGTGGGCGGGAATCGGAGTTACATTGAACATCCATCAGATGGAGACCGGCGTGTTCGCGCAGACGATATTCGGTGATCAGCAGCAGAAGGCAGCAGCGGGCATTCAGTGCGTGTTCGCCTCCTGGACCTCTCCGAACCTGGATCCCGAGTCGCAGCTCGGGCCGCTATACAGAACCCAGAGCTGGTCGCCCGCCGCGGCAAACCTGGGTTTCTACGGTAATGAGAAGGTCGATCGGTTGCTGGACCAAGCCGCAGCGGAACTCGACGCCGGGAAGCGCAGGAGATTGTATTCCGAGGCGCAGCAGATTATCTCCGATGACGCGCCGCACGTCTTGCTTTACTACGCTCGAGATCTTGCCGCGCAGCGAGTGCGTTTGAAAGACTTCTGGCTGTTCCCTGGCGGACAAGTCGAACTGGCGTCGAGCATCCAGTGAACCAATACCTGAAACGCAGGTTGGTCACACTTCCCGTCGTTCTCCTGATCGCCTCGTTTCTGATCTTTTCGGCAGTTCGTTTTCTGCCCGGGGATCCGGCGCGAATCATGGCGGGCATGCAAGCGGACCAAAGCACCGTGGAAGCCGTTCGTGTTCGTCTCGGATTGGACAGACCGTTTGTCGAGCAGTATGCGCTGTTTCTCAAGAACGCGGTTCGGGGCAATTTCGGTATCTCAATCCGGTCCGGCAAACCTGTTCGAGAAGAGATCGCGGACCGATTTCCATACACGCTGGCGTTGGCGAGCACCAGCTACTGCTTCGCCATCCTACTGGGCCTCACCGCCGGCCTGATCGCGGCGGGTTCCCAGGGCAGTTATGTGGATCATTTCGTCATTTCATCAGCGGTCGCGGCAGGTTCGATTCCAAACTACTGGCTGGCGCTAATGGCCATGACATTCTTTTGCGTTCACCTGGGGTGGCTGCCGCTAATCGGCGCGGAGAGCTGGCGCAGCTACCTGCTTCCTTCTCTGACACTGGGTCTCATGCCGGCAGCCGTGATCGCACGGATGACACGTGCGAGCATGCTGGAAGTCCTGCACCAGGACTATATTCGAACGGCTCGCGCAAAGGGCCTGAGCAATACGAAGGTATACCTCAAGCACGCTCTCAAGAATGCGCTGGTCCCCATCGTCACGATTATTGGAATGAACTTCGCAGGTCTGCTGGGCGGGGCCGTTATCACGGAGGCGGTGTTCAGTTGGCCAGGCATCGGCAGGCTCATCGTGGACGCGGTCCGGTTTCGCGACTACGCCACTATTCAGGGGGTGACGCTTCTCACGGTCTTTATCGTTATCTCTATGAACTTGCTGGTGGACGTGCTGATCACGATCATCAATCCCCGCATCCGGATCGACTGGGCCTGATGACGAGTCCGTGGAAGCACAAGAACCTCACGGCAGGTACCGTCATCATTGCGGCCATTGTGCTAGTGGCGGCGAGCGCGCCCCTACTAGCCCCCTACGACCCGTACTTCCAAAACCTTTCGATCACCTTCCAGGCCCCGTCGTCCCTTCATCTCTTAGGCACGGATCAATACGGGCGTGACGTTCTTTCGCGTATTCTCTATGGAACCCGTCTGTCCCTGCTCGAGATTCTTGTTGGGGTAGGACTTGCGCTCTTGCTCGGCCTTCCGTGTGGGCTGGTGTCCGGGTATTTCGGAGGGACGGTGGACAGGGCAGTCAGCTGGACGCTCGACGTTCTCTATGCCTTTCCCGGCATTGTTCTGACATTGCTCATCGTCGCCATCCTAGGACCAAGTCTGATTAATACTCTCGTGGCGATCGCTATTTTCTCCGTTCCTGTTTATGCCAGGCTGACTCGCAACCTGACCCTCTCTCTGAAACAGATGGATTTCATCGAAGCGGCCCGCGCTCTCGGAGCCGGCAACGCAAGGATCCTGCTGCGCCACGTGCTGCCGAACGCACTCGTGCCAATCCTTATTCAAGCGACTCTGAGCGCCGGCGAGGTGGTATTGACGGCATCCGGACTGAGTTTTTTGGGACTCGGAGCACAGCCACCACTTGCCGAATGGGGCGCAATGATGGGAGAAGGACGGAATTTTCTGGGTGTTGCAACCTATTTGTCCCTGTTTCCCGGAGCCATCATCACGGTCACAGCTCTCGGCTTCAACGTACTTGGCGACGGTCTTCGCGACAGACTCGATCCGAAACTGCGCGGGTGATCCGTCTTAGACTTTGAGAAACCAGCCCTTACGATACATGCCGTACGCGATCCCAAACATCAGCAGAACGTAGCTCAGCGCGTACAGCAAGGAGGCATCGGCCGGGGCGGCCCAGGAGGCGTATGCGGTTCGATAGATCCACGCCTGCAATGAGCCAACTCCTACTCGGATCATTCCCAGGGTCTCTGCAAGCAGCTCCGAAACCATGTAGATAGCGATCGCGTTCATCCCTATAATGCTGAAAGGCTTAGTGAATCGCCTGTACCCTTCTCCGTCGATCACCCACAGCGCGCCCGCGAAGACAGTGAAATCCAGACCGGCCATCCACAGACAGAAGGACACGCTCCAAAGCTTTTTATTGATGGGCAGCCACTGGTTGCAGATCAAGGCGGCAACTAAGAGCAGCCCCCCGATCACGAACAGCCAGGAGCTGCGGGCTGCAATGTCGCGCCGCCATTGCAGAATTCGCGCCGCAAGAATTCCGAACAATACCGTCGCTATTGAGGGAAGGGTGCTCACGATCCCTTCCGGGTCCCAGGATTTCGTCTCGGAATAGTTATGCCTCCCAAGAACCAACCGGTCAATGTAGTGAGCAAAATTCCCCTGTACGTCGAGATGCCCGGTCCCGAAACCGGGAACGGGCACGAGTTTCATCAGCATCCAGTAGCCGGTCAGTAGGCCTAGAAGCCATAAGATCTGACCGCGTAGGGACGAGGTGAGATAAATCAACGATGCGACGAGATAGCAGATGGCAATACGTTGCAGGACGCCCAGCAGGCGCATGGTGCCAAACTGAAAGGTCGGGTAAAGATAAACCAACAGCCCGAGACAGTAGAGAATCGCGGCTCGCCGGAACGTTTGCGCGATGATGGTCGACCGCGACACACCGGCCGCCAACCTCTTGGAGAGGGACAAGGCAATGGAGACGCCGACGATCCACAGAAACGAAGGGAAGACAGTGTCGGTGAGCGTCCAGCCGTTCCATTCCGAATGTTCCAGCTGCGGATACGAACCGGGACCACCGCCATTGTTTACCAGCACCATGAGCGCCATGGTGGCTCCGCGAAATACGTCAAGTGAAAGCAGCCGTCCCGGCTTCTTCGGCTGCAGATCAGAATCGCCTTCCGATTCGGGAACCACGGGCAGTAGCGCAGACATGTCTTTGCGCCAGAATATCAGTCCAAAAGGTTCAGGAACAACTCTGCAACTTCCTCGGCAGGGAAGCTTCCACCTCTCAAATCGTGTCCCGCCCCCTCTAATCGCTTCACCAGTGTACGAGCCGGAATTAGTTCGATTGCTTCCTGTATCTCTTCAACAGAACCGAACGGATCTCTCGTTCCGTGAACAAACAAAGCGGGCGAGCGAAGGCTGCCGAAGTGGCCGGTTCGCAGCTGGTGCGGCTTAGCCGGAGGATGAAGCGGGTAGGACAGCAGAAGGAGGCCCTTCACAAGACGAGGCTGTTCGGAAGCGAGCATACTGGCTTGACGGCCGCCATACGAGTGCCCGCCCAGGAACATCGGGGCGTCGAACAGTTGCCTCATGGCAGCAACAGCGACCCGCAACCCCTCGCGATCGGTGGCAGCCTGAGCGGGAAAGGGCGGACCCGTGCGCCTTCGTTGTCGAAAGGGCAGATCGCACCGTAGTACCGCAAAATCGCGGACCGCAAGTGCGCCTGCCATTCTCCTGAGCAGCGGGCTATCGCAGTTCGCTCCCGCGCCATGGGTCAATACCAGTCCGGCACGGGCGCTGCCTTCCGGACGGTGAAGATGTCCCACCACCCCATCCTCTAAAAAAGGAACCGTTTGCAAGCTCATGCCTAGAAATGAAAACGGTATCGGACTTCAGCGTAGATCTGACGGGGGTTGATGTAGTGCGTGCCGCCAAACGTGTTGCTGGTGTCCATGAGATATCTGCTGTTCCCGATATTGACGGCGTTCGCGGAAACTGTCCACTTCTCGCCGAACCGCTTACCAACGGAAAGATCGAAAGTGGAATGAGGCGGAAGATGAGCCGGGCCGTTTCCGTCGAGAAACCCGGAGCCAAACTGGTAGGCCGGAGTCGCCCACATCCCGTGCGGCAAACGAAGCGAAAGTACCGCGCTTGCCGTATTCCGCTGATCGTGATCGAGCAAAAAGCTGTCCCCGGGGGAAAAATCCAGGAGTCCGCCAGTGACAGGGCTGATCCCTCTGGCGATCTGGTTCGAATAAACCATCCGCAGTTGTGCCCGCCCCATCAGCCAGGGACTGCGAACCGACACCTCCGTTCCATCGATGATTGCACCTAAATCGGTCAACGGGACAAAGATACCGGAATTTCCGATCACATCATGATCCAGGAAATTCCGGGCACTGGTGTGGAAATTGTCCGCTTCGAGCGCCCACCCTGCTAGCGGAATCGTGAGTCCGAAGTCGTGCTGAATATCGTGCTCACCGTGGAGCGGAACGAAATCGTATCCTTGGCCGGCCGCAAATTGAAGTGCCGGGCCAGCGATGCTAGCGAGAGGCGGCGGCTGATAGTAGTAGGCGTAGTAGCCTCTGATGGTCCAGTTCAGGCGGGGAATACGGATGGCAGCGCCGATCCGGGGATCGACTGAACCTTCAGCAATCAAGCCGGTATAGCGCGTCGCGCGAAGCCCCAGATCCAGCGTCAACCACGAGGCCGGCTTGTACTGGTCTTCGGCAAACGCCGCGGTCGAGTTGGCCCACTGGCGCAACCTTTGATTGAGAACCTGTCCGCCTGGATTGTCTGCCAGGCCGAAAAACGTGTCGTCCCGTTGTCCCCAGGACTCCACTCCGAACGCTGCCGCGTGCCGCGCCTTGCGCACCTGCAGCACGGACCGCCCCCCTATATAGGACGACCGGACGTTGTCGTTCAAAATGTACGGGGTATCGTTTGGACCACCAACGAAATGCGCGTTGTTGAAATGGTAGTAGGGAGTTAATGAAAACAGCACGTTTTCGGAGAACGTGTGGTTCCAACTGAAACCGACCAACGTATCGCGTTCGAGATCCAAATCTCTGATGCCCGCTGCCTGCTGCTCCGGCGTGTTGGGAATTTGATAGTGATCCGATCGGGCCGACACAATCCACCGGAACTGATCTCTCGAACTTGGATTGTACAGAAGGGAAAGGAACCCTCCGAAGCCGCTTTCCTGGTCATGGATCAGCTCGGCTACGGGAGTTTCTAACCCCAGTTGTGAACGATTGCCGTTGGCGCTTGCATAATAGGCAAACTTGTCTGTGTGCCCTCCTATATTGAATTGGTCGTCCGTGGAATAGAAATTGCCAGCGGACGCCACGACCTCCGCTTCGTTGTTTCTGTCGAAGCCCGAAGGCGTAACCACGTTGAAGAAGCCATAGGTCCGGTCTCCGTACTGGCTTGAGTACCCCCCGCGTTCGGTCTGCAGTTCGGCGACGTCCTTTGGATTAATCAGGGGCGCCACGTTGGCCGCAATGTT
>JAOAPP010000086.1 GCA_025462985.1 Bryobacterales bacterium
CCATACGATGTCGAGCAGCGGATACGGCTCGCGGACGGAAGCTTCTGCTGGATGCGCTCCCGAGCCCGGCCACGGAGAAGTGAGACCGGCGAGATCGTGCGCTGGTACGGGACAACGGAGGACGTCCACGAACGAAGGCTCGCGGAAGAAAAGCTCCATGAGGCGAATGCTGAATTGCGAGCGACGAACCGCGAGCTGGAGGAATTTGCGTACGTATCCAGTCACGACCTTCAGGAGCCTTTGCGCATGATCAACATCTACACGCAGATGTTGATGAGAAAGCTCGAAGGCAACCTGGACCGCGACATCCTGAGATACTCAGACTTCATACAAAAGGGCGTACGGCGCATGGAGAACCTGCTTCAGGACCTGCTCTGTTTCTCCCGCCTGATCCATCAGGAGTCTAGACCGGCGGAAGTGGCGGACCTATCAGCCTCTCTCGAGCAGGCATTGTCGACTCTCTCACCTCTCATTCAGGAGGTCGGGGCGATGATCACATACAACGGCTTGCCTACTGTTCAGGGCCAGGAAGGGCAGCTTTCGCAGGTTTTTCAGAATCTGCTTTCGAATGCCCTGAAATACCGAAACCCGAATGAGCAACTGCAGATTGGGATCTCGGCAAGACGAGACGCGTCAGGCTGGGTGATCGGGGTGCGTGATAATGGCATCGGCTTTGAGCAAAAGCACGCGGAGCGCATCTTCGGGTTGTTCAAACGGCTTTACAGGGACGAGTATCCCGGCACGGGAGTCGGGCTTGCTATCTGTAAGCGGATTCTCGAGCGCAACGGTGGGAGAATCTGGGCTGAGAGCGAGCCCAATCGAGGTTCCACCTTTTACTTTACGGCTCCGGGTGCAGATATCCATGGCGCAAATTGACGTGCTTCTCGCGGAAGACAACGAGGCCGACATCTTCCTGGTAAACGAAGCTCTGCGCATTCGCGAGATCGACTACGAGTTGAAGATCATTTCGAACGGCGATGAAGCCAAGCAGTACTTCGATGACATGGCGAGAAATGGGCACGAGAACTGTCCGGATATTTTTCTTGTTGATCTGAACCTGCCGCGGGCCGGCGGTTTTGAATTGCTGGAGGCATTCCGCAATCATTGCGGCAGCAAGGTTCCGGTGGTGATCATGACCTCTTCCCAATCTCCTGCAGACATCGCACGAGCCTCCGAATTGGGGGCGAATCGTTATTTCAGGAAGCCTTCGGAACTGGACGAGTTCTTGCAACTCGGCGCGGTGGTTGAAGAACTCGTGTCGCCTAGACAATAAGACGGACTAATTAAACAGCGAAAGATCGATGGCATCGGCCATCGCTTTGTAACCGGCGTCGTTCGGATGCAGATGATCGCCGCTGTCGTATGCGGGGAGCATGCGATCGGGACTGGCGGGATCCGCGACAGCTTTCTCGAAGTCGATCACAGCGTCAAAGGCATTGCTCGTGCGAATCCACTGGTTGATGGCTTTGCGCTTCGCTTCTTTCTCCGGCGTGAAGTAGCCGGTGTAAGTGGTTCCTTCGAACGGAGTCAGTGTACCGCCATAGATCTTTACGCCTTTTTCGTGGGCGCGCTCGACCAATTGAGTAAGTCCCGCGATCAGGTCTTGGGCACTAACGGTCTCCGACAAGGGAGCGGAGGTTCCGGCGTGGCCAAGATCGTTGAGGCCTTCGAGCACGATGATGTACTTGACGCCGGGCTGCGAGAGCGCATCGCGGTCGAAGCGGGCGAGTGCATTCACTCCGAAGCCGACGTTTGTCACTGCGTCGTGAAGGATGCGATTACCTCCAATGCCGGCGTCCAGGATGCCGATCTCAGCGGGTTTTTTCAGGAGGCGATCAGACAGAAAGTTGGGCCAGCGGTGGTTGGCTCCGGTTTCAGATCTCGCACCGTCGGTGATGGAGTCACCGAAGGCGACCAGGGTGGAGGCAGCCGGGTTGGTTGTGACGTCGATGCCGGTGACGAAGACCCAAGATGAGATGGTTTCCGGCGAGTTAAGCACGGGTGCGGCGGTTTGGTCACCAGAGGCGATGTAGGAGGTCTGCTGCGCGGAGTAGTGGATGCCCGCGCCCATCGCGGATTTCGGGACGAAGAGGCTAATGGAGAGATTGCCGGAAGCGGGGAGGTTCACCTTGACGGGATCGCTCAACACGAGCGCGTTAGGCGGAATGGAGACCGAGGAGCGACCGCTGAATGTGAGAGCGCGATCGGTGCCGGGCAGAATGGAAGAGGTTTCGCCGCTCAAGGCAATATGAGCGGAACCGATGTCCACGGTGTCCTTTCCATAGGCGTTCGAAAGGCGGACGCGGACGGTATCGCTTCCAATGCTGGCATGGACGATTTCGCGAATGGTCTGACCGTTGAATTCGAGTTTGGCTTTGCGTCTTGCCTCCGCATCGGGTTCCTGGGGAGCGGGGCTGGCACCCCAGGTGACTACCCAGTGGCCCGAATCGGCGGCGGATGCGAAGGGCTTACCGATGACAGTGAAGAGAAGCAGCGCGGTTACGAGTTTCATGTTCAGGAGCGATGAAACGCTATCGTATCGTGGCGGTCATCTGCTCCTCGTCAATCGCAAGCGTGCTGTCCTGGTGTACTCGACGAAGACGGAGATGGGCAATGGAGCGAACCTTCCAGACTGCGATTGCAGCTGCAATGGCAGTAACCAGAAAGCCGAGGTGGATGGAGTTCACCAGGCTCTGGCGCATGACATCGAGCACTGCCGACCCGTGCGTAGTGACCTGTGAGAGTTGCGCAAGGATGTGAGCTTCGGCCTGCCGGTCGACGAGCGCCTGCGGGTCCTGCATTTGTGTCAGCAGAGAGTCCGGAATGTGCTTCAGTGAGGTGGCTACGGCCGAGGGCACCCGGGCGGCGTAGAAGCGCGTCACGAACATACCGATAATGGCAGTGCCCAACATGCCGCCGACCATGCGCGTGGACTGGATGACGGCCGTCACGATCCCGAAGTTTTCGCGGCCGGCCAGTTCCTGGCTGAAGACGTTCAGATTGCTGAATATGAATCCCATGCCGATGCCTCCGGCGAACAGGGGAAGCTCCAGAAGCCAGTGAGGTGTATTGGAGCCGGTTATGCAGATGCCAAGACAAGACAGCACGAGGAGCGCAAAGCCGAGGGAGACGACCACTGTCGGGTTGGAGAGCCTTGTGACGATTCTGCTGTTGAGTATGCTGCCCACGGCGACGCAGGCGGCGAGAGGTGTGACAAGCAGTCCGGCGCGCTGAGGCGAGAGACCGAAGCCAGCCTGAAGCAACAGCGGTGAGAAAAAGACCAGGGAGAACATGATGAACCCGATCAGGACGGAGAGCAGAAAGACCACGTTTAGGCTTCCGTCCCCGAAAAGCGCGAGCGGAACGATGGGATGGGTGGCGCGTTTTTCGCACCAGAGGAAAGCGGCTGAGGACGAAACAACCGCGAGCAGGAGCAAGGCGGTTACGAAGTTCCAGCCGTTTTTTGGAAGTAACTCAACGCAGAGTTGCAAGCAGCCGAGAGCGGTGGATATCAGCAGTGCCCCGCCCCAGTCAATCTGGATCTTTTCGTTGTGTGCCGGACGAAAGGCCGGAAGGTAAAGAATGACGCACATCAGGCTCACGATGCCTACCGGGAGGTTGATCATGAATGTCGAACGCCAAGTGTAGTGCTGGCTCAGGAAGCCGCCGAGGGATGGTCCGGCGGCGGTTCCGATGCCGTAAGCCGCAGCCATAACGACTTGCCATTTGACGCGCGAGTGGGAGTCGGGAAAAAGGTCGGGAATGGCAGCGAAGGCGGTTCCGACCATCATGCCGCCGCCCACTCCTTGCAGAGCACGCGCGAACAACAGGGTCATCATGGATGGTGCGAGACCGCACAGGACAGAAGCCGCAGTGAAAGTTGTGATGGCTGCGATGACGAACGGCTTGCGTCCGAAATAATCGCCCAACCGGCCAAACACGGGAACCGTTACGACCGAAGCGAGCAGATAGGAAGTGACGATCCAGGCGTAGTACTCGAACCCTTTCAGCTCCGAGACGATGGACGGCATGGCTGTGCTGACAACGGTTTGATCGAGCGCGGCCAGCAGATTAACCAGGGAAATGCCGACCATAGCCAGCAGGGACTCGCGAAAAGGCAGAACTTGTCCGGGAGTGTAGGAAGTGGTGAGGTCCGCCTTAGCAGGCGGCAGAACGGCAGCTTTCATCGTGGGAGGGAACAGCGGGCGCGCCGCTCCCTTTATCAGGCGAGCAGCCAGCGCTGCTTCCTTCATTATACGGTACGTCTTCGTCTCGAATTACTTGAGCTCGGGGTAGCGGATATCGAGGAGGTCCAACTCGCGCTCGATTTTGCGGAGGACGTCGTCATCGATCTGATTTTCATTCCGGAGTTTGACCGCAGTGTCGCGTTCGACAGCACGAAGCTGACGGCCGACCGAGCGGTAGAGGCTGTAGTCATATGCGTCTTCTTCGTCTTCGGAGCCGTCCCGGCGATGAGAGCCCTCCGGGCTTTCGAGAGTTCCGAGGCGGGATCTATAGCGCTGAGCGAGATCGGAGTAGACAGCATCCTTACGTTGCCGCCGGTCAGAATCCCGCAGTTCTTCCAACCGGTGGAGTGCAGCGCGGAGGACTTTCTTGCGGCCGGACAGCTCTTCCTGTTCCGGCCCTTCCCGGCGCTCCAGGCCGAGACGCCGGATGATGACAGGGAGCGTGAGTCCTTGCAGGACAAGCGTGACAAAGATTACGCAAAAAGTAAGAAATACGATGGTGCTGCGCTCGGGGAAAGGCGCTCCGCTTTCCGTGGTTTCCGGGAGAGAAATGGCGGCAGCCAGAGAGACGACGCCGCGCATACCGGTCCAGCCGATGATGAATACGCCTCGAACGGAGGTTGCAGGCATGGGACGGCGCCGGAATCGGCTTAGGAGATGTCTCGCGACGAACTGTCGAGCGAACACCCAGGCCAAACGGAGGGCGATGACGGCGAAAACGACAACAGCGGCGCTGAACAGCATGGTACCCAGTCCGAGCCGGGCCGTACTCTGCCTGATATAAGGCAGTTGCAGACCGATAAGCAGAAAGGCGATTCCGTTCAATACAAATGTGAGCGTGTTCCAGGTGGCGAAACCTTCCATACGGGCCGCAGTGGAGAGATACAGAGAAGTGCGTCGGCCAAGGAAGAGGCCGCACGCGACGACGCTGAGGATGCCGGAGGCGTGAATTGACTCGCCGGCGGAGTAGGCCAGATACGGAG
>JAOAPP010000092.1 GCA_025462985.1 Bryobacterales bacterium
CCCTTCTCTGAGCAGCTGCCACGCATCTGTTGAGCCCTCCAACGCCTTGGGAGGGGCAGCGGCGAACCCACGGCAAACAAAGCCGTGGCACCCGAAAAGTACTTGACTTAGTCCAGAGGAAGACACACACTCGATTCGGAGGAAGTGCCTATGCCTCTGTCGGCAGAAGTTGCTCCGTACGGCCGGGTTACGCAAAAGACGCCTGCCGTAACCGAAGTTCACGTACTCTGGATAACAGCCGGTCTTAGTTGCGATGGCGATACGATCTCCATCACGGCGGCATCCCAGCCCAGCATCGAAGATGTTCTCCTCGGCGCGATTCCCGGACTCCCCAAGGTTCATCTGCACAACCCCGTGCTAGCTTACGAAGTCGGTGACGACTTCATGAAGCACTGGTCTCTGGCGGAGGAAGGGAAGCTCGAGCCCTTTGTTCTGGTGATCGAAGGGTCGATTCCGAACGAGAAAATCAAGAGCGAAGGTTATTGGGCTGCTCTCGGGACGAATCCCGATACCGGTCAGCCGATTACGACTTGCGAGTGGATCGATCGTCTGGCCCCGAAGGCGACGGCCATCGTAGCCGCCGGAACGTGCGCAACGTATGGCGGGATTCACGCCATGCAAGGCAACCCGACCGGCTGCATGGGTCTCGCCGATTACCTCGGCTGGAACTGGAAATCGAAAGCCGGCTTGCCCATCGTCAACGTTCCCGGATGTCCTGTTCAACCGGACAACTTCATGGAGACATTGCTGTACTTGCTCTATCAGCTGGCGGGGCGCGCACCTATGATTCCGCTGGATGAGCAACTGCGTCCGAAGTGGCTCTTCGGCCAGACTGTTCACGATGGCTGCGACCGCGCCGCCTCCTACGAGCAAGGGGACTTTGCCGACAGCTATAACTCGCCCAAGTGCCTTGTGAAACTCGGATGCTGGGGTCCCGTGGTGAACTGCAATGTCCCGAAGCGCGGCTGGATGGCGGGGATCGGCGGCTGCCCCAACGTGGGGGGCATCTGTATCGGCTGCACCATGCCGGGCTTCCCGGATAAGTTTATGCCTTTCATGGATGAGCCCCCTGGCGCCAGAATTTCTTCCATGATGATCGGTCCGTATGGCAAGGCCATTCGTGCGCTGCGCCGCATTACGAACCACACGGTCAACAAAGAGCCGAAGTGGCGCCATACTGGCCGTAGACTCACAACCGGGTACACGCCGCTGACTTACTAGGGAAGAGAGAACAAGATGGCTACCATTACCGAACCGACATCAACGATTGAGAGTTCCGAGCGGCGCCTGGTAGAAATGAACTGGGATCCGATCACCCGGATTGTCGGCAGCCTGGGAATCTACACGAAGATCGATTTCGCGAACCAGGAAGTGGCGGAATGTCACAGCACTTCCTCCATTTTTCGCGGCTACAGTATTTTCATGAAGGGCAAAGATCCCCGCGATGCCCACTTCATCACCAGCCGCATCTGCGGCATCTGCGGCGATAACCACGCAACCTGTGCCTGTTATGCGCAGAACATGGCTTTCGGCGTGCGACCACCGGACATGGGCGAGTGGATCACGAACCTCGGGGAAGCCGCCGAGTACATGTTCGACCACAACCTTTATCAGGACAATCTCGTGGGCGTGGATTACTGCGAGCAGATGGTTAAGGAGACCAATCCAAGCGTTCTGGACAAAGCCGAAAGGGCGCCGTCTCCTCACGCCAGCCTGCACGGATACCGGACCATTGCCGACATCATGCGGGCGCTGAATCCGTTTACCGGGGAGTTCTATCGCGAAACCCTGCAGATGAGCCGGATGACGCGCGAGATGTTCTGCCAAATGGAAGGACGCCATGTGCATCCATCCACTCTCTACCCGGGCGGCGTCGGAACGGTCCCCACTATACAGCTATTTACGGACTATCTCGTACGGCTGATGAAGTATGTCGAGTTCATGAAGAAAGTTGTCCCGCTGCATGACGACCTGTTCGACTTCTTCTACGAGGCGCTTCCCGGTTACGAGAGAGTCGGCCAGCGCCGCATTCTGCTCGGTTGCTGGGGGTCATTCAACAATCCCAAGGTCTGTGATTACACTTACCAGAACATGGACAAGTGGGGCAAGGCGATGTATGTCACGCCGGGGGTGGTTGTCGACGGAGAGTTAGTTACGAACAATCTGGTCGATATCAATCTGGGCATTCGCATCCTGCTCGGAAGTTCTTACTACGACAATTGGAAAGACGACGAGACGTTTGTCAGCAATGATCCGCTTGGGAATCCGGTAGATAAGCGTCATCCGTGGAACCAGACCACCACACCGCGGCCGCAGAAACGCGACTTCAAAGGAAATTACTCGTGGGTGATGTCGCCGCGCTGGTATGACAAGCGCACCGGCGATTACCTGGCGCTCGATACGGGCGGCGGTCCCATCGCTCGCTTCTGGGCGACGGCGCTCGCCGGTTTGGTGGACATCGGCTATGTCAAGGCGACGGGGCATAGCGTGAAGATCTATCTACCGAAGACCGCGACCCTGCCCGAAACCGAGTTCGAATGGAAAATTCCGAAGTGGAGCAACGCTCTCGAGCGTAACCGCGCGCGTAGCTACTTCCAAGCCTATGCGGCGGCTTGCGCACTGCACTTTGTGGAGCAGGCCATGCGAGACCTGCATAACGGTCACACGCAAACCTGGCGTGAATTCAAGGTGCCTGACGAAGCGATCGGATGCGGCTTCCATGAAGCAGTGCGGGGTGTTCTCTCCCATCACGTTGTGATCCGGGAGGGAAAGATCGCTAACTACCATCCGTATCCGCCTACGCCATGGAACGCCAGTCCTCGTGACGAGTACGGGACCCCTGGACCCTACGAAGACGCCGTGCAGAACACACCCATCTTCGAAGAGAACGGACCAGACAATTTCAAGGGTATCGATATCATGCGCGCCGTGCGCAGCTTCGACCCTTGTCTGCCGTGCGGCGTGCACATGTATCTCGGCGAGGGGAAGACACTGGAGGTCCGGCATTCATCCATGTTGGGTGTGGACGGCTGCGCGGTGGAGGGTTTGGGCGTCCATGGGCACTGACGGAAACGCCAAGTCAGACGAAGAGCGGGTGCGGCGTATCGAAGGTTTGGTGCGCCGTCTCGAACAGATCGCTGACCCGGAAAGTCGCACAGTCGCCGAACAACTGATGGAGGCCGTCTTAGAACTGCATGGGGCTGGGCTCGAGAAGATGATGGACATCGTCTTTGAATCGGGAGCGAGCGGGGAAGCCATCCTACGGCGCTTTGCAAACGATAGCCTGGTCTCGAGTCTCTTGGTTCTGCACGAGCTGCATCCTGACGACCTCGAGACGAGAGTGCGGCAGACGCTTGCGAAGGCTCCAGGGCATGCGGAATTGCTGAGCGTTTACGAGGGCGTGGTGCGCGTCCGCCTTTCCGCCGGGGGCTGCGGGTCAAGCGAGACGGACGAGGAATCTCTCAAACTGTTGCTCCGTGAAGCGGTTCCCGATATCGCCGAAGTTATTGTTCAGCAAAGCACTGCTATGAATAGCTTTGTTCCCTTACTGAGCATCAACGGTATACCCTCGAGGGCGGGCTAACATGGCGTCGGCTCCGGTTGCAGCACTGCGCCGGTTTGTTCCGGTGCGCGAGAGCAAAGAGAAATGTGACGCCTGTGGTGTATCTCTTTCCTCGGAGCATGTTCATCAGTTTGATCCGCAAAGCCGCCGAATCCGGTGTGCGTGCCACTCGTGTGCGGCTCTCTCGGACCAGGGCTATCGAAACATCCCGACTGAAGTACGGGCGCTTCCGAACTTCAGCATCAGCGATGCGCAATGGGACGACCTTCTCATCCCCATCTCGCTTGCGTTCTTCACACACAGCTCGGCTGCAGGACGGGTGATGGCTCTTTACCCGGGTCCTGCAGGCGCATCGGAGTCCTCGCTGCGTCTCGATGCCTGGGAGGAAATTGCGGCCGCCAATCCTGAATTGTTGAAGATGCAGCCGGACGTCGAGGCGCTGCTCGTCAACCGTGTGGGCGCCGCTCGTGAGTATTTCATAGTGCCGATTGACGAATGCTACAAGCTCGTTGGACTCATTCGCTTGCGCTGGAGCGGCCTTTCGGGCGGTGCTGCGGTGTGGGGCGAGATTGCGAAGTTCTTTGATGGACTTCGAAAGAAGGGGAGCCCTTGCCGAACCTGAGTTTCGCCGTCGAGAGTGCGCAGGCCATTTCGTTCGCCGCCGCGCCGACGATTGCGTTCCAGCTTCGCGTGGCCAATACAGTCCCGGGGGAATCCATTCACAGCGTTGCGCTTCGCTGCCAGATTCAGATTGAAGCGCACCGCCGTCACTACACGCCTGGAGAACGCCGCCTGCTCGGCGACCTGTTC
>JAOAPP010000099.1 GCA_025462985.1 Bryobacterales bacterium
CCGCCAGTCGGCTTCGGCCCTGGCAATGAAGCGGAGAAACCGAAAGAGTCGTTTTGGAGCGGAGCGCCAGGCGTTTCTATTTATCGCTCGTTCATTCAAATGCCGAGGGGCTTCTCTGTCGAGATGCCTTCGGATGCAAAGGTCACCAGCGTCTTCGCCGACTACTCGGCAAGCTATTCGTTCAAGGACGGCATGCTCATCTCCGAGCGCCAGATGACCATCAAGCAATCTAAGATCACTCCGGAGCAGTGGGCCTCGTATCAGACCTTCAGCCAGGCTGTTCGAACCGATCAGGCGAAGATGGCATCACTATCCGCAATTGGCGGGACTCAGACTACCGCTTCCCAGTCCGACAGCAACCCCGAAGCAGAGGGCCTGCTGCAGCGAGCCGGTACCGCCTTGCAAGCACATCAGAACAGCGAAGCGAGGGATCTCCTGAAGCAGGTCGAGCGAATTAACTCGAAGCAGCCTGCCCTCTGGGCTATGCGCGCTTACCTTGAGATGACGGCCGGACATACGGAGCAGGCCATTGCCGAGTGCCGAAAGGAAATTCAATTCCACCCCAGTGAAGTTCCAGCGTATGTGCAGTGCTCGGCCATGCTTGTAGATGCCGGACCCCGCGAAGAAGCAATCCAGATATTACGGAGCGCCTTGTCAATGAACCCGGAAGACGCGACGCTTGCCTAGCAATCGAGCCAACAACTGATCGCCACAAAACGCTACGCCGAAGTTGCCGCCTTTCTGGAAAAGCCAATTATCGCCTACGCCCAATGATATGACCTGCAGGTTGAGCGCGCCATCGGGCTCTTACGAAGTGGCAACAAAGATGAAGGCCGGGCTGAAGCTCAGAAGATCGCGAAAGGGACCGCCGATTCCGACCTGTTGAACAATCTGGCTTACGAAATGGCTGAAATAGGTATCAGTGTTCAAATGGCGCGAGAGATGGCACAAAAGGCTGTAGACCAACTCGAACACGACTGCGCTCAGGTCACGCTCGGCAGTCTCGAGGCCAAAGATCTCAAGGACGTCAATTCTCTGGCCTCAGCCTGGGATACCCTCGGATGGATCCATTCAAACGGAATGACTTGACGACCGCGGAGAAATACATAGTCGCTTCGTGGCGCCTGAGCCAGCGCGCTGAGGTCGCCGACCACCTCCGGCACATCTACGACAAGATGGCCCGGCACGCTGAAGCCATACGGATGTGGCAGCTCGCCGTGGCTGCCGACAACAAGAACGAGGATGCCCGCCAGCAGCTCCGGAAAGTGGGCCTGCCCGACTCCGGCCCTATCCAGATCCACGAGAAGGGATCGAAACTGGCCATCTTCGCGGCTCAGGAACTCGGAGAGTTGAGGAGCATCAAACTGCCCTCTCTGCCAAGCAAACGGCCAGCTCTGAAGTCTTCCTGCTGATCTCCTACTCAGGAATTGAAGACATCCGATATGTCGAGAACTCCAGCGTTCTGAAGGATGCGCCTTCGGCGATCCGCGCAGCGAAGCATGATTTCGGATTCCCTGATTCGGGACCCGAGAAAATCGCGAGACGCGCCATTCTCTACTGCTCGGAGCACACCGACCCAAGCTGCAGTCTCACTCTGCTCCTGCCATCGACTACAAGGCTCGCATCAATGTTGGCTACCACATCGGAGGGCGATGTCGCAACGTTGAGTCTGGCGACGATAGCGCCTACCCTCCTCGCCAAGGTTGAACCGGAGTACACGAAAGCTGCTCTCGATGCGAAAGTGGAGGGCACAGTCACGCTGAGCGCAACTATCGATGAGACCGGCACTCCACACAACGTCTCAGCCGTCGAACCGCTCGGCTTCGGCCTCGATGAAAAAGCTATGGAATGTGTTTTGAAATGGCGCTTCAACCCAGGTACACGCAACGGAAAGCCGGTGAAAAGTGCTGCCGCGTCTGGCAAGCCGCTGGCGCGAATGGATACCGGAGTCGGGCACCTTGTGCTTTCATGCGCTCAGTTCCATTGGCTTCCCGCATCGCAAGATGTCGCAAAACTCCAGAACCAAGCTCCGTATGCGAGCGAAAAAAGGACACGCTATCTCCAAACTATCCTCCTGGTGCTGCGAGGCTGCGAGCAAATACGTTCAATGATCAGTGCCGAGCATATCGCCCTAGAATCTCCAGGCTTTGGCCCACAGCTGCACAGCTCTTTCGGCGATCCGCAAACGAATCGCCAAGATAAAGAACGGGAAGTCGGCCAGCGTCCGGCTTCAATCAGAATGCAATTGAATCTGGGTACGATAGCGCAGGAGTGTCGTCCGGGTCGGCATTACTCTTCGCAGATTTCGAGGTAAAAGGGAGGGATGGCTGGAACAACTCATCCGATTGACCCCGGTGTCTCGATTGGGCACGTGCACCTGAAGGTAGCAGATCTGGATAGGGCTCTGGACTTCTACTGTCGAGTACTTGGTTTTGGACTCACTCAGCGCTTCGGCTCGCAAGCGGCTTTCCTCTCGGCAGGTGGTTACCACCACCGCATCGGGCTCAATACTTGGGAGAGCTTAGGCGGATCGCCGCCTCCACCGCGGAGTACCGGCCTATACCATTTCGCGATCCTGTACCGCACCCGGTCGCAACTCGCGGATGCCTTGCGGCGTCTCCTCGAAGCTCGCATTCCGCTCGACGGGGCGAGTGACCACGGAGTCAGCGAAGCGCTGTATCTCCGTGACCCTGACGGTAACGGCGTCGAATTGTATTGGGATCGGCCTAGAGAGTTGTGGCCGCGCACTGAAAATGGCGAACTTGCCATGTACTCGCGAGCACTCGATGTCCGTGGGCTGCTCGTCGAGGCAGGAAGCCTCGCTGCTTCGTCGACGGTATCGACTCCGGGCGCCGGTCCCAGAGATCTTTGACTTTGCCGCTAGATCAGAAACAATCCGCCACTAACAATCTTGATCTGCCCCGCACCCGGATTATTCAGAGACTTACTGCAACCCCGGGCTTCTGACTCGAAGTTGCGCGCGTGGTTGCAAGCAATACTTTGAGCGGCGTGCCGACTATAGTAATTGGCGAGTGCGAACCGAAAACCCCTGGCGGAGGAACGCCTTGTTGGCGTCGTTCGGGTCCTGGTCCGGAATGTGGGCAGCCGCTATTCCGCCGCCAAACGCGGTGTGCTGGTCACTTCGGAATGGAAAAAGGTTGTGCAGCGCTTCGTGGAACGCGAGTGCGCCGTAACGGCGAAGATGTAGTGGCCCCGAGGGTCTGGTCCGGTAAAGCTCTGTTCCCGCAAGCGAGCCGTGCGTATACGTGTGACCGCCAGCGTTTGGATCCACTGTCATCTGAGGCCAGGTCTGCCGCAGGTACGAATGCGCGATATCCTCGACAAAATGGAGCACAAGATCGTCGCTCGCGGCACTTGAGCCCCATGATACGTTGACGCTGTCGCGTGTGCCGACGAACGCCAACCCCATCACGCGCGCAATGGTCGCGGCAATCGCGGCAGTTTCTGCGTGGGTCGAACTTCTATGATCTACGAGCTTCACGGAATACGTCGCCATACTTTCCTCGATAGCATTTTGACGACCAATGTCCGACTCCAGGCTGTCGGACCGTTGCAGATACATGAGCCGTGAGATGTCGAACGATTGCATGGCCCTATTGCTTCTTCGGCTGATCCTGTTCTGGTGCGGTGTGGCGGGGATTATCCACTTTGTTTCAGAACGCGCCGCTCGCTCCACTTCTTGCTCGTCGAGAGGCGCTTTTCTGTGCTAGCCGGGGACAGACCCCTCTGTCCACGGGGTGGGGTTTGGTCGATTCGACTTGGTTCCGCCCGCGACAGAGTAATCAGTCCCCTTGGGATTTCGTTTTGACCACCGGTATGACATCTCCCGCATCGCCGGGAAGGGCGAGCTGCGGAGCCTGGGTAAGAGTCCATCCAGTATCGGCCTTTTGATCGAGGATCCAAACCACATCGAAGCGAGAGTCCGGCCACTTCTTTGGGCACGTATGGCTATTGCCCACGATAGCGGCGGCGATGTCCGGGATTGCTTCATGCTCCCATGCAATCAACACAACGCCCAGAGTGGCAGTTGCGGCTCGCACGAGTTTGTCTTCGTCCCCTCGCTCATGATGAAGATCTATGGGTCGATTCAGATACCGGGCTAGCGGCTGAACGGTGTGTTGCGACCGGACGCTCTTTGCGTGGCCGCTGGCCGCGGGCGCGAAAATGGCGGTCGGGGTCGCCAAAGCCGGATGCGAAAATGTCCCATTCGGCGGAGCAAAGAACCGGACCAATGCCCCGGCACGCTGCCAGCCTCGCACCGTCAGCTCGTCCGGGTCGTGCGATCCATTCTCATCAACGCCGTGAACAGAACCATCGTCACTCGGCTTCTCCCCGTGACGTATGATCATGATCTTCGTTGCCATACAAACTTCTTAAAAGGAGTGGGCCGAGCAGAAGTTTGGAACCGTCGGTAAACCGGCCGGATTGTCGACCAACTTCAGGTCCGCGGGCTGGCTCTTCCATTGGCATCGTCCGGCCGCGAGATCTTCCCGCTTCTTCTTGAAAGCATCCACCCATTGCCGGACGATGGCATCCTCGGTGAACGTCGACTTGAAGCTCCCGTCCGAGTTGTGATAGCGCGGCATTTGGGCGACACGGGCCATCCGGAACAGATCACTGACCTGCGAATCGGAAAGCTGGCACATGAGTCCCGCCAAGAATCGCCGACCCTCCTCACTGACCATCGGATCTTCAAGCCCATCTTTC
>JAOAPP010000154.1 GCA_025462985.1 Bryobacterales bacterium
GCGCCAGGGCGAGCGAGAAGCAGAAAACGGAGGCGGAGGCAATCCTGAGCAAAGCGGCAGCGGAGCCGGGCGCTGTGAAGACTCAGTCGGGGATGATTTATCGCGAGACGACGCCGGGAAACGGTTCATCGCCGGCTGCGACGGACACAGTGCGGGTCAATTACAAAGGCACGCTGACCGACGGCAGCGATTTTGACAGCTCGTATGCTCGCAATGAACCCGCCGAATTTCCGTTGAATCACGTCATTCCTTGCTGGACGGAGGGATTGCAACTGATGAAGCCCGGCGGTAAAGCCACGCTCGTTTGTCCGGCGAATCTCGCGTACGGCGAGCAGGGGCGTCCAGGCATTCCGCCCGGTGCAACGCTCACGTTCGAAGTCGAACTGTTGGCAATTGTGCCGCCGCAAAAATAGGAGCCGAGGCGAAGGCGTTTTCTTTCAGGTTGACACCTGACACGAGCAGGATCATACTCGGGTAAGATGTCGACCAAAGAGGAGACGAGCCGGCTGGCGTTGCTGCAGGGCACGCTTGACCTCCTGATCCTTCGCATTCTCGTTTTCGGTCCGCAGCACGGGCAGGGAATCGCCCGCGCGATTCAGTCCAATTCGGAAGAGGTCCTGCTGGTTGATCATGGGGCGCTTTATCCGGCCTTGCAACGAATAGAAGCACAGGGATGGATCAGCGCCGAGTGGGGCGTTTCTTCGAACAATCGCAAGGCAAGATTTTATACCCTAACCGCGAAGGGCCGAAAGCATCTTACGCAGGAAACGAGCCGGTGGCGCACGATTGCCACGGCAATGGCACGCATTCTCGATCTGGAAGAACTCGAATCCCAGGAGGGCTAAACAGATGTTTCGTCGCCGACGCCGCGCGGAGTCCGATATTTCGGACGAGCTTCGCGCCCATCTGGAACTGGAGATGGATCGCCTTCGGTTAGAAGGGTTGAGCGAACAGGATGCGTATCAGGAAGCCAGGCGCAGTCTGGGGAATCTTGGCCTTGCCGGCGAGCGTTTCTACGAGGCTGGCCGGTGGCTGTGGGTGGAGCAACTGAAGCAGGATACGCAGCTTGCTTTGCGCCGGCTTCGCAAAGCTCCGGGTTTCAGCATCACTTGCATCTTGACCCTTGCTTTAGGTATTGGTGCAACGACTTCCATTTTCACTCTTGTACATGCGGTCTTACTGAAGTCGCTGGCGGTGTCGAATCCCAACGACTTGTATCGGCTTGGGAAGGAGACCCATTGCTGTGTTTGGGGTGGCTACAACCAAGGCAAAGAGTTTTCCATCGTTTCGTACGAACTGTACCAACACTTCCGAACAAATACGAAGGGCTTCGCCGAACTAGCTGCCTTCCAGGCCGGACATTCAATTTTCGGGGTGAGGAGGGCGCATGGCTCGGACGCGGCACAAAGCTATCCGGGCGAGTTCGTCTCCGGTAATTACTTCGCGATGTTCGGCCTGAAAGCTTACGCCGGGCGCGTGCTCACCGGGAGCGACGATCGAGCCGGAGTTCCCCCAACGGCCATGATGAGCTATCGTCTATGGCGGCAGAAGTATGGGCTCCAGACTTCAGTGATCGGCAGCGTCTTCAATGTAAATGAAAAGCCGTTTACCATTGTCGGGATCACTCCTCCGAGCTTCTATGGCGACACGTTGCGCGACACGCCGCCTGACCTGTTCCTGCCGCTCGCGACTGAACCGCTCGTGCAAGGGGACAGTTCACTGTTGCATATGCCGACCGCTCATTGGCTGGACTTGATCGGTCGTATTCAGCCCGGCGTAATACCCGCTTCGATACAAGCTCAAATGCGCGTGGAACTTCAGCAGTGGCTGCATTCGCACTGGGGAGAGATGGACGCAAACGCCAGACTGAACGCACCGAAGCAAACACTCTACCTAAGTCCCGGAGGCGCGGGGATCACCAGCATGCGTGAGCAGTATGAGAGCTGGCTGAACATTCTAATGATGGTGTGCGGGTTCGTGCTGTTGATTGTTTGTGCGAACGTTGCCAATCTCATGCTGGTGCGCGGCATAGAGGGGAGGCAACAAACGTCTTTGAGCATGGCACTCGGAGCACGGCCTGCAAGACTGGTGCGGCAGGCTCTGACTGAGAGCATTGTGCTCTCGCTGTTGGGAGGATTGACCGGTCTGGTGGTTGCATTTGCCGGCACACGCCTCATTCTGCATTTTGCATTTATGACGTTCCCGGGTTTTGCGAGCGTGCCTATCAGCGCCTCTCCTTCTTTTCCAGTTCTGATGTTTGCGTTTGCGATTTCACTTGTGACTGGGATTCTGTTTGGGATAGCTCCGGCCTGGATGACTACAGGGATCGATCCCATTGAAGCACTTAGGGGAGCTAATCGGTCGACAGTCCGAGCAGGTTCTCTTCCGCGAAAAACGCTGGTGGTGTTTCAGGCGGCGCTTTCGCTCGTCTTGCTTTCGGCCTCGGGACTACTTACTGCCACGCTTAGTAAGTTGGAAAACCAAAACTTCGGCTTTGAGCAAAGCGGGCGAACGATCCTGAGCGTCGATCCCCAGCTTGCCGGCTATCGAGCCGATCAACTCACTGCTCTTTACCGGCGCATCCACGATTCGGTTGCGGCTATTCCAGGCGTTGCCAAGGTGGCTCTGTGTCTCTATTCACCCCAGAGTGGAGACAGTTGGAATGACGGCATCTACGTGTATGGACGGCCGGCACCAGGTCCTAATGATGACAATAGTTCTTCTTGGGATCGTGTGACAGCGGGATACTTCACCACAGTCGGGAGCCCGATTATCAAGGGGCGAGCAATCTCCGATCAGGATACGGCGACTTCGCGGCATGTGGCGGTAATCAACGAGGCGTTTGCGCGGAAGTTTTTCAAGCACGAGAACCCCATCGGCAAACACTTCGGAAGGACTGATATCGGAGCGGCTGCTGAGTACGAGATTGTCGGCGTGGTCAAGGATGCCCGCTATCTCACCTACAATCTGGAACAGCCGATCGGACCATTCTTCTTCGTACCCGAATTGCAATACACTGTGTTCCCGAAAACATCTGACACCTTGGGTGATGTTCGTTCGCACTTCCTGCACGACGTTGTAGTCCAGGTGAAGCCTGGTGCGGCGCTCTCCAACGATGTAGCGCGACGTGCAATCGCCGCTGTTGATCCGAACCTGCCGGTTAACGTTGTTCGCACGTTGAAGGAGCAGGTGGCAGGCAACTTCAGCCAGCAGCGCCTGATTGCACGCCTGACGTCGTTTTTCGGAGTTCTTTCGCTCGTTCTGGCTTCCATCGGGCTTTATGGTGTCACGGCGTACAACGCAGGTCGTCGCACGAACGAGATCGGAGTTCGGATGGCACTAGGGGCGAATCGCAAACACGTGGTTGCGCTGGTGGTGCGAGGCGCTTTCGCGCTGATTCTCTTTGGCCTCTTGCTTGGCCTGCCTTTGACGGTGGCAGCGGGACGCTTTCTCGGAAGCCAGCTCTACGGGATGAATCCCTATGAACCTTCAGTGACCTTGGCCGCAACGCTGGCGCTCGGTTTTTCGGCGTTGCTGGCTTCGATGATTCCTGCGTTCCGGGCTAGCCTACTATCTCCCCTTCAGGCGCTGCGAGCGGAATAAACTTTGCTTTGGGCTGTCGCAGTTTGAACTTGTGCCAGAGCCTAAGCGTATACGATTTCGGTGATGCGCTTTCAAAGCCTCTGGGCTGCTCTACCCGTCATCCTGACCTTGGCCGGCTGTGCCACGGAACTCAAGGGAGCCGAAATCATCCGGCGTCTGGACGGATCCAAAATATCCGTAGCCGAGGCTGATGCCTTCGCGAAGAAGACCCTGGAATCCATGCACGTCACCGGAGCTCAGATCGCCGTTATGGACCGGGGGCGGCTGGTCTGGAGCGCAGCTTACGGATTACGCCGCAGGCAGCCGGAGCTTCCGATGAATCGTGAAACGACGACGTGGGCGGCTTCCATCACGAAGAGTGTATTTGCGACCTACGTCATGCAACTGGTGGAACGGGGTGAGTTCAATCTGGACACCCCTATTGCAGGACTGCTTGCAAAACCCCTGAATGAATATGAACCGTACCAGCAGACTGCGCCCGACCTGGTGCGGGATCCGGCGTGGCTGACGGTCACGCCGCGGATGTTGCTGTCACACACGTCAGGGCTGGCCAACTTCGCTTTCATCGAGCCCGACAAGAGAATGCACCTGCACTTTAAACCTGGTGCGCAGTTCCAGTACTCCGGCGAGGGAATCAATCTGGTGCAGTTCGCGATTGAGCAACAGAAAAACAGACCCCTTGATCAACTGATGCAGGAGGCCCTCTTCACACCGCTCGGCATGACGCACACAGGATTGATCTACCGGAAAGAGTTTGAAAGCAATGTTGCGGACCGGTATGACTCGGAAGAGAAGTTCCGCTCGCAGACTCGCCGATTTCCGGCTCGCGGCGCGGGTTCTATGACAACTAGCGCGGAGGATCTTGCGCGGTTTGTTTCTGCCCTGTTCTCTAACAGGATCTTGCGCCCGTCGACACGCAGGGCAATGCTGGGTCCGGTCTTTCCTATCCAGTCACTTCACGAATTCGCGCTTCGCGCCAATGAGGGCGAAGGTGAGGAGGCCCGCAGCGTTGGACTTGCTTATGGTATTGGGTGGGGCCTGCTCACTCACACACGCTTTGGCTCCGCTTCCTTCAAGGAAGGTCATGGG
>JAOAPP010000188.1 GCA_025462985.1 Bryobacterales bacterium
GCGATGTGGATGGGTACAAGAAGGTCCACTACGATACTGAGTCGATCGACCAGCTGTGGGTCAGCCTGTTTCTGGAAGCGCATGAAGAAGCTCCGCAGGAGATCGTCATCGATCTGGACGCGACCGAACTACCGGTGCATTGCCATCAAGAGCAACGCTTCTTTCACGGCTTCTACAACCATTACTGCTATTTGCCTCTGTATATTATGGCCAGTGCGGGCGCGCTCGAAGAAGTAGAGCGCATGGTGGGGCAAATCCGGCGCGCGTGGCCGGAGGTGAAGATCACGCTGCGAGCCGATTCCGGCTTCTGCCGCGACGCGCTGATGAGCTGGTGTGAAGCGCACAGTGTGGACTACGTTTTGGGCTTCGCCCGTAACCAGCGGCTACGGGGGATCATCGATCCGCAGATGCAAGAAGCCGCAGCCCGCTACCACCAGAGCGGTCAAGCCGCACGCGTGTTCACCGAGTTTGACTACCAAACTCATGACAGCTGGAGCCGTTCGCGACGCGTGGTGGCCAAAGCCGAGCAACTGGAAGGGAAAGAGAATCCGCGCTATGTGGTCACCTCGCTTCCCTCGGCCAGCTGGCCGGCCCATCGGCTCTATGAGGAACTGTACTGTGCACGCGGCGACCTGGAGAATCGCATCAAAGAGCAGTATTCGTTGTTCGCCGGGCGAGTAAGTGCCGCGACCATGCGCGCTAATCAGCTGCGTCTGTATCTCTCCGCCGCTGCCTATGTGTTGATGAGCGCCCTGCGTCGCCTGGCATTAACCGGCACCGACTGGGCGCGCGCGCAGTGCGAGACCATCCGCTCTCATCTGCTGCGTATCGGAGCGCAAATCCGTATCACGGTCCGCAAGGTCTGGATATCGCTGGCCAGCAGTTATCCCCATCATCGAATCTTTGCTCACGCCTACGCTCAACTGCGTTGTTGACCACACTACGCTCCACAGCTCTTTGACAATCCGGCGCTACTGAGAAGTCCACAGCGGGAGCTATGCCCAAAACTCAATCCAAGCACTCTGCGAGCTATCTCAGCGGGCCTGGGCAATCGCGCATCATCAACCCTGTCGAGTTGGCGGACTACTCATGAGAAATCTGGGTTAGGGCAATCTGTCGCAAACCGTCTGCCCTCGTACAGGTCTCATCGGTCAGCGCCGACTACGTCCCGCTCTGCTGCAGCAACTTCGCCACCAGCCCGGTCCACCCAGTTTGATGGCTGGCTCCGAGACCCTTGCCCGTATCCCCGTGGAAGAACTCATAAAACAGCACATATTTCCGGAAATGCGGATCGTGCTGAAATAGCTCCGAGTTCCCATAAACAGGCCGCCTGCCTTGCGCATCCGGCAGAAACAAAGAAGTGAGCCTTTGAGATAATTCCCGCGCCGTTTCTCCCAATCTCATTTGCCGGCCGGATCCGGTCGGGAATTCGATCAGAAAGGCGTCTCCAAAGTAGTACTCAAGCCGCTGCAGCGCCTCTATCAGCAGGAGATTCATCGGAAACCATACCGGTCCACGCCAATTCGAATTTCCGCCGAACATGGAAGACTGCGAATCACCAGGCTCGTAGCCCACCTTGAACGTGCTGCCGTTGAAGCTGAGGGTATACGGATTCTCTTTATGGAACCGCGACATCGATCGGACGCCGTAAGGCGAAAGAAACTCTCTCTCATCGAACACTCGTCGCAGGATCTTTATCAGCCGAATCGGATTCACTACCGAGAGCAGCCGTCGCTGTTCCACGCCGCGTTCCGTCATCGAGGCCAGCCCTTCCGTCAGGTCGGGACGGTTATCGAGGAACCACTGCATCCGGCGGTTGAATCCCGACCGCTGCACCACCGTGTCGGCCTCCAGTGTATCCGCCGCGAACAGCGGCACGAGGCCCACCAGTGATCGCACGCGCAGCAGCCGGCGATCCCCGTCAGCGCCGCGCAGTCCGTCGTAGTAGAACCCGTCTTCCTCGTCCCACAATCCCGACCCTTGGTGATGATTGATCGCATCCGAGATATACAGGAAATGTTCGAAAAACTTGCTCGCGATGTCTTCGTAGACAACGTTATAAGACGACAGGCGCAAGGCCATTTTGAGCATGTTCAGACAGAACATAGCCATCCAGCTTGACCCGTCCGACTGCTCCAGCAGCCACCCCGAAGGGAGCGCGTCGCTCCGGTTGAAAATGCCAATGTTGTCCAGCCCGAGGAATCCGCCCTCGAAGATGTTGGCGCCCTCCGAATCCTTGCGGTTCACCCACCAAGTGAAGTTCACCAGCAGCTTGTGAAACACCCGTTCGAGGAAGGGGTAATCCGCTTCTCCCTTCAGCTTCTCGTCAATTTTGAAAACGCGCCAGCACGCCCAGGCATGCACCGGCGGATTCGCATCCCCGAATGCCCACTCGTAAGCCGAAATCTGACCATTCGGATGCATGTACCACTCGCGCAGAAACAACGCGAGCTGTGACTTTGCAAAGTCCGGATCCGCCGGCGCGATCGCCACGCAATGAAAGGCCAGGTCCCAAGCCGCATACCAGGGGTATTCCCATTTGTCCGGCATCGAGATGATGTCTTCGTTGAACAAATGCCGCCACTGGTGGTTGCGCCCGAGTTTTCTCTGCGGAGGGGGCACCGGCTCTGCCTCGTCTCCATTCAGCCACGTCTCCACCACGAAGTGATAGAACTGCTTGCTCCAGAACAATCCTGCCGTTGCCTGCCGATGCACGCTTTGCGCCTCTGTCGGCAAGCTCTCAACAAACGGTCGGTAAAATAAATCCGCCTCCCCGCGCCGCTTTTCGAAAACCGTACTCCAGGTCTCCCGGGGCAGCACAGGCGAACCTTCCCGGCAAAGCCGTAACGAAATCGTCTTCGTCTCACCGCTCTTGAAATTCAACCGGTAGACAGCGGCAGCCTTTGTTCCCCATTGTTCGGGGTTAATGGCTCCCGCCTGACCATCGATCAAGTAGTTGTGGAATCCGTCTTTGTAGAAATTGTTCTCAGTCGGCTTGCCCCACAGGCGCACACTGTTTGTTTCGTTATCTGTGAACAGGACGTCCGGCGCGTCCTGCAGAGACAAGGTAAACTTCCCCAGTTCTTCATGGCCTGCAAGGATTGTACTGGCCGACTTCAGGCTCAATTTTGGGCTCTTGCAGTCGCGATACCAGACCCATGTATTTCGAAACCACAAAGTCGGCAGAACCATCAAGTCGGCCGCCTCAGGACCCCGATTGACGACGCAGACCTTGATGAGCATGTCGTCTACATCGTTCTTTGCGTACTCCGCGAAGATGTCGAAGTATCGGCCGCCATTGAAAATTCCCGTATCTTCAAGCTCGAACTCCGGGTCCAGCCGAGAACGTCTCGCGTTTTCTTCCACTAACTCGCGGTATGGGAAAGCTGCCTGCGGATACTTGTAAAGGCCTTTGAGATAGGAAGCCGTAGGAGTGGCATCGAGGTAGTAGTAAACCTCTTTGACATCCTCACCGTGATTGCCCTGAGGACCCGAGAGGCCAAACAGCCGCTCCTTGAGAATCGCGTCCTTGCCGTTCCAGAACGCAAGCGCAAAACAGAGCCGCTGATGGTTGTCGCAGATACCAAGGATCCCGTCCTCCGTCCAGCGGTATGCCCGCATCCGGGCATGGTCATGGCCGAAATAGCACCACGCCTCGCCGTTCTCGCTGTAATCCTCCCGGACCACGCCCCACGAGCGCTCGGCAAGGTAAGGACCCCAACGGCGCCAGTGTTTCAAGCGCTTCTCTGCTTCCTGAAGACGTAGTCTTTCCGGATCTAAACGAATCTGCATGAGTGAAAGCTAGAACCAGTATCGGCTGTGGCCCCGCTTTCACCCGTCTCAGGCGACGCTGCTCTCGGCAACAACTTCAAGCGGATGCTTGTATTTGCACTCTGAATTGGGGCACTGCGCTACTGACCCCCCCTTCAGATACTTCTCGATGAGATAGCTGCTGCCGCACTCCGGGCACTTCTCTGGAATCGGCTTTCCCCATGCGACGAAATCGCATTCCGGATATCGGTTGCAGCCGTAGAACGTTCGTCCACGTTTCGAACGCCGCTCCACAATCTCCCCTTCCGAACAGTTCGGGCACGGCACTCCGATCGTCTTCTGTTTTACGTACTTGCAGGTTGGATAGTTGCTGCAGGCCACAAACTCGCCGTAGCGTCCAAATTTCTGTACAAGGTTGTTCTCGCAGGTCGGACACTTCTCTTCAAGCGCCACATCTTTGCGCTGCTCCCCGCCAATCTGTTTGGTTGTCTTACAGTCGGGGTAGCCCGAGCACGCAAAGAACTGCCCGAACCGGCCTTTCTTCAGGACCATCGGAC
>JAOAPP010000213.1 GCA_025462985.1 Bryobacterales bacterium
GATTTTCGCGATCCGGCTGTCCACCTGGCGACCATAACCGTTGCGCTCGATGGTCAGGTCTACCAGACCAAGTGATTCCTGGTTCGGGTTGAGCACTTCGGATGCCAGAAGGATCGCCCCGGCGCACGTACCGAAGACCGGTTTTTCCGCGCCGAACTGCCGCAGAGGCTCGAAAAGCTTTTCCAGGTTGAGGAGCTTCAGCATAGTGGTGCTTTCACCGCCAGGAATCACCAACCCATCCACGGATTTCAAGTCAGCCTCTGTCCGGACCTCCCGAGCCTGAGCGCCCGCCCGCTCGAGGGCGCTTCGATGCGCCTCGAAATCCCCCTGCAGGGCGAGTACTCCGATAACCGGTTCATTCGCCAAAGTGCGTTTTATTCCTTTCTTATTTACCAACCACGTGTCTGCATCAGCTCCGAACTCTCGAGCTTCGAGATATCCAGACCGGGCATCGCATCTCCGAGTTCTTCACTTGCTTCGAGCAACTTCACTGGATCGCGGTAATAGGTGGCCGCTTTGACAATGGCTTTGGCGCGCACTTCCGGATCCGAAGACTTGAAAATACCTGAGCCGACAAACACGGCTTCCGCTCCCAACTGCATAACGAGCGCGGCATCCGCCGGAGTGGCGATTCCACCGGCTGAGAAGTTCGGAACCGGGAGCTTTCCGTTTTGCGCGACGTACTGCACCAGTTCAAGCGGCGCCTGCAGGTTCTTGGCTTCATGAACCAGTTCTTCCCTGCCGAGCACAGTGAGCTGCTTCATTTCCTTGACGATTGTGCGGATGTGACGTACCGCCTCGACGATGTTGCCCGAACCTGCTTCGCCCTTTGTCCGGATCATGGCCGCGCCTTCAGCGATGCGGCGCAGGGCTTCGCCGAGATTCCGGGCTCCGCAGACAAATGGGATTTTGTAGTCGTGCTTGTCGACGTGGTGCTCCTCGTCAGCCGGCGTCAGCACCTCGCTCTCGTCGATGTAATCAACCCCGAGAGCCTCGAGGATCCGCGCTTCGATGAAATGGCCGATTCGCACTTTGGCCATCACGGGAACGGAGACCGACTCCATGATGTCGCGGATGACCCGGATCTGGGACATACGCGCCACGCCGCCTTCCTTGCGGATATCCGAGGGCACGCGTTCGAGGGCCATAACGGCCACCGCCCCGGCGCGCTCAGCAATCACCGCCTGCTCCGCGCTGACGACGTCCATGATGACGCCGCCCTTCAGCATTTCGGCGAGTCCGACTTTCAAGCGGAACTGATCGGTTTGAAAATTCATGATGGTTCTCCTAAAGGACAGATAACTAAACGAGCGCTGCTGCAGGCTCCAGGTCATTACCGGCTGCATCCGCGGCGAGTTCGCTTTCAGCGGCCTCGCCTAAAACTTGAATTCCCCGGGTAATCTGCTCCGGAGGCAGGCCTCCGAAACTAATTCGCAAACTTCTTGTATGCGATGGCCGAATCGAAAAATACGGTCCGGCTAAAAACGTCACGCCGTTCTCCTGAGCACGGCGGAGAACGGCCTCGGCGGACAGCGGCGCCGGCAGCTCAATCCACAGATTCAAGCCGCCCTCGGGACGCGTATAACGCGATCGCGCGGGCAAATGCCGGGCGCACGCGTCAAGTGCGGCGTGCAGGCGTTCCGCACCCGACTGCCTGGTGCGCTCCAGGTGCCGGGCCAGTTCCCCAGACTCCGCAAAACGAAGCAGTACCGCCTGGGCCAACTGGTCTGAATGCAGGTCGCTCACTTCTTTGGCCTCCGCCAGCCTGGCAATAACAGGCCGCGGGGCAATTGCCCAGCCCACGCGCAGACCGGGAAAGCCGATCTTCGAGTAGCTTCGAAGCAGAATCGTGCTTCCTCCCTTGTCCAGCTGCTTCAAAGTGGGAAGCGAGGCGCCCCGATAGCGCAGTTCACTGTAAATATCGCTTTCTACCAGCACACACTGAAAGCGTTCCGCCAAGGCCACCACTCGCTCGCGGCGCTCGAGCGGCAACGTCGATCCGGTGGGGTTCTGAAAGGTCGGCGTCACCAGCAGCAGCTTCGGGCGGTGCCGCTGGAGCGCGGCCTCCAGAGCTTCTGGTTCGATTCCCGAGTGGTCCACCGGCACGCCGATGAGCTCGGCACCGGACCGCGAAAACACCCGCAGCAGGCCACGGTACACCGGATCTTCGGAGAGAACCGTCACGCCCGGACGCGCAAACAGGCGGGCCAGCAAATCGAGCGCCTGCTGGCAGCCGTTGGTGACAATCAAGTCGTCTCCCGGCCGGGCGATTCCCGCTTCCGCCGCTTCTTTGAGCAAGTAACGTCGGAGCGGCGCATAGCCGAGCGATGACCCCAGGTGCAAAATCTCTGCCGCCTCAGGCGATTCGATGACCTGCCGGGCGACTCTGCGGAACGGGGAGAGTGGAAGCTGATCCTCGGCCGGGCTCGAACTCGCAAAACTGATCTCAATCTTTGACCGCAATGGCCTGGGCTGGGCCTCAGGCGGCGGCAGCAATGAACCCCAATCCCGTCCAGCGGCTGGAGCCGCATCCTCGCGCGCAGCGACAAAGCTGCCCCGGCCGACCTGCGCTGCAATCTGCCTCGACTCTTCCAACAGCGCGTAAGCAGCAGATACAGTGGTGCGATTCAATCCCAGTTGAGAAGCCAGTTCGCGGGTGGCGGGCAGGCGATCTCCTGCTGTCAAGGCCGAGCTCTCAATCAGGCTGGAAATGGCATCGGCGAGCTGCTTGTACAGCGGCGTCTCGGACCTCGTGTCCAAAGCGAGATGAGAAAGGCTGAGCAACAGTCCAAGCATACCAATTTGGACTGCTTCTAGCCAGCCACGCGGCGGGCACTGAGCGGGTGGTACTATGCGGATGGAAACCCGGCTGGTTCTGAGTGATGGAGGATCAGCGGCACTCTCAACTCCCACGAAACAAGCATGAAGTTTCGCATTTTGGCTTCCCTAACCGGCATTGCGATCTGCCTTTTTCTTATCGTTTCACCTATTGGCGCGCAGAAGCGAAAGAATAATGCGGAGCCGAAAAGCCAAGTGACCCCATTGCCGCCGGAGCCGCCCATGGCCTTGGTGGTGGACACCGATTCGCTCGATTTCCATATTTCTCCCTTGCTTAAGACAGGGGGTCTCTCGGCGCAGATCAAACAGAGCCTGAACGATCTGCTCCGGAACACGCACGGGGAGACCATCGTGAAGCTGCGCGCCTTTGTCGCCGGATCGGGCGACGCCAGGCGCGTACAGGCGCAGGTAGCGGACCTGTTCACCGAACATCATTTGCCGCTTCCCGTGCTGACCATTATTCAAATCGGCGCACTCGGCCAGGAATCCGCGCAGGTTGTGATCGAGGCCGTTGTATCCACCCACCGCCCCGTGAACCAGAATGGCCTCGCTTTCTTTTTCGACCAACGAGGGAAGTCGCTTCAGAAGGCAGTGGAGCAGTTTCGGGCCAATGCCGAAGCGGCTGGTGTGCCGCCCGAGAATATTTTGAGCTGCACGTGCTTTGCGGCACGCATAGAGGACCACGCCGAAGCGCTGAAGCAGGTGAAAACGCTCTTCCCCAAATCCGAGCTAAACCTGGTTCAGGCGATCCGCGACCCGTTGAACGACGCGGCGAGTTGCGAGGGCGTTGCGCAACTGTCATCCCCGCCAAAGGATCCGGTGGTGCTGAAGGAGTTCGCGCACGCCACGCTGGTCCATTCGCAGCAACTGATTTTCACGGGTCTGCAGCTTAGTTTCGGCAACTATCTGGACGACGCGCAGCAGGCATTCAAACGGCTGGAGAGGGCAGCCAGGGCTCTGGAACCGCTCGAGACGCCGGTTCAGGTGACCGGTTTTGCGCTGGACGGTTCTTCCGCCGCGGCCCTGCGAAAGACGATCCCGCTCGCGCCAGGAACATTCAGCATTCACGGTGTGGAGGGCCTGCCGAGCGTCGACGCATCGGCCGGGATCGAGGCCATCCTCGCGCCCAATGTGCAGGCGGCCGTTGTTCAGCGCAAGAAGGGAGAGGAGGCAGGTACAATTCTCCATGAATGACTCCCTCCATTGCCACCTTTGGCGAAATCATGCTTCGCCTGTCGCCTCCCGGTTATGAACGCCTCCTTCAATCTCCGCTCTTTGTAGCGACTTTCGGCGGGGGCGAGGCCAACGTGGCCGTTTCCGTCGCGCAATTCGGGGCCGAGGCGCGGTTCATCACGGTTCTTCCTGAGAAGAACGCGATTGCCGACGCGCTGGTGGGAGAGATGAGGCGCTTCGGTGTGGATGCTAGTCACCTCGTGCGGGGCCCCGGACGCATGGGCGTCTACTTTGTGGAGGCGGGAGCCAACCAACGCCCTTCGAGCGTGCTTTACGACCGGGCCGGGAGCGCGATCGCGATTGCCCAGCGCGATGCTATCGACTGGAAGACCGCACTCAAGGACGCCACCTGGTTCCACATTACCGGAATCACCCCTGCCATCAGTGAATCGGCAGCGGAACTGGCCATCGAAGCGCTTCAAACGGCACGCGGTCTTGGCATTCGGACGTCCTGTGATCTCAACTATCGAAAGAACCTCTGGAAGTGGGGAAAGGCTGCGTCCGAGGTGATGCCGCTGCTCGCGAAGCTCACGGACGTTTGCATCGCCAATGAGGAAGACTGCCAGAAAGCGCTCAACATCCACGTGGATATCGATGTGGAATCCGGAAGCCTGGAACGTGAGAAGTATTCGGAGCTCGCCGAGCGCGTGCTTGCCACCTACCGCGACATGAAGATGATCGCGATCACGCTGCGGGAATCGAAGAGTGCTTCGCACAATGGCTGGTCAGCCTGTCTGTACGATGGAAAGGAGTTCCTGCTCAGCAAGAAGTACGAGATCACCCATATAGTGGATCGTGTCGGCGGCGGCGACAGCTTCGCGGGCGGCCTCATTTATGGGCTGTCCACGTTTGAAAGCCGTGCGGAAGCGCTGGAGTTCGCGGTGGCGGCATCGGCGCTGAAGCATTCTATTCCCGGCGATTTCAACCGCTTCAGTGTCGAAGAAGTTCTGGCACTCGTCAAAGGCGGCGGGTCTGGCCGCGTACAACGCTGATCTGGCTCGCGGCCGGGGCTCGCTGCGTCCGGCGCGGGTATAATCCAGAAAGGTCCACACCCAGAATGCAGTTTCGAATGCCGACCGCCACTGCGGCCGGGTTCTGCGCAGCCATCCTGCTGCTCGGAAACCTGTGC